>NZ_JBHVST010000025.1:0-118926 GCF_042885015.1 Streptomyces sp. NPDC058086
GGATGATGGGGGTCCCCCCTGCTCGAGCGAAGCCGAGAGCTTGGGGGAGGGTAGGGGTGGCGGGGGCGAGGGAGTGGTCAGGGGGTCGGGGTCAGGTGTACCGGGAGTTCGTGCAGGTCGTTCTGGGTTACCACCGGCTTGTTGCGGAGTTCTGAGGAGGGGATCGCCAGGTCCAGGGACGGGAAGCGGGCGTACAGGGCCGGGAGGGCGACCGCCGCCTCCAGGCGGGAGAGGGCGGCGCCGGGGCAGACGTGCGGGCCGTGGCCGAAGGAGATGTGACGGTTCTTCGTGGTGCGGGCGATGTCGAAGTCGCCCGCGCTCGGACCGTGGGCGTTCTCGTCGCGGCCGATCGCGCCGTACGAGACGATCAGGGCGTCGCCCGCGGGGATCACCTTGTCCCCGACGGGTACGTCCTCCGTCGCGAAGCGGATCAGGACGTGCGAGGTCGGAGTCGAGTGGCGGAGGGTTTCCTCCACGACCGCCGACCAGTCCGCCTCGCCGGAGAGGACGAGGGCGCGCTGCTCGGGGTGGGCGGAGAGGTTGACCACCGCGTTGACGATCAGGGAGATCGTCGTCTCGTGGCCCGCCGCGACCATCAGCTGGAGGGTGGAGACGATCTCCTCGTCGGTGAGATGGTCGCCGTCCTCGGAGGCCAGGATCAGTGCCGAGGTCAGATCGTCACCGGGCTCCGCCCGCTTCGCGGCGACCGTCGCCGCCATGATCCCGGCCAACTCCGTCAGCGTGGCGATGACCTCCGCGGGCGGGGTCTGCGTCGAGAAGAACTTCTCGAAGAGTTCCTTGAGGCGGGGGAGCCGGGACTCCTCGATACCCATGAGGTCGGCGACGACGTACATGGGGAGGGGGTAGGCGAAGTCGGCCTTCAGGTCGACGACCCCGTCCGGGCCCGGCGCCAGGGAGTCCAGCAGACCCTCCGTCAGTTTCGTGATGCGCTCCCGCATCTGCTCCACCCGGCGCGGCGTGAGCGCCTGCGCGACCAGCGTGCGCATCCGGCGGTGGTCCGCGCCGTCCACCGTGAGCATGGAGCGGCCGGGGTTGGCGAGCCCGATCAGCGGCCAGTCGGGGGCTATCTCGCCGCGCTGCCAGGCACCCCAGACGTTGATGTCCTTGACCAGCCGGGGGTCGGTGAGCAGGGCGCGTGCCTCGGCGTGGTGGGTGACGGCCCAGACCGGGACGCCGCCGGGCAGTTCGACGGCGGCGAGCGGTCCCGCCTCCCTGAGCCGAGCGCTCTCGCCGTCCAGGTCGGACACGAACGGGTCCAGGACGATACGACTGGTCATGCGGGGGTGCCTCCCAGGGCCGGGGTCGGGGTGAAGCGCACGGGCAGTTCGGTCAGGCCCCGCAGCCACGGTGAGGGGCGCCGGGTCAGGGTGTCTGCCGGGACCGCCAGGTCGATGTCCGGCAGGCGGTCCAGTACGACCTCGATCCCCGTCCGCGCGATGACCTCCGCGACCTCCTGCGCCGGGAACGGGCAGCGGTGCTCCCCGTGGCCGAAGGAGAAGTGGGCGTTGTTGCCGCCGGTGAGGGCGGAGCCGTCGGTGCGGACCTGCGGGTCGGAGTTGGCGCCCTGGAGGCCGAGGAGGAGGAGATCGCCCGCGCGGACGCGGTGGCCGCCGAGCTGAGTGTCGCGGGAGGCCCAGCGGCCGGCCACGTTCTGGGTGGGGGTGTCCTCCCAGAGGACCTCGTTCATGGCCTCGGCGACGCTGTTGCGGCCGCCGAAGAGGGAGGCGGCGAAGCGTTCGTCGGTCAGCATCAGGCGCAGCGAGTTGCCGATCCAGTCCGCGGTCGGCTGGTGGCCGGCGGCCATCATGACCATCAGGTCCTGGATGATCTCCTCGTCCGTGAAGCCGGCCGTGTTCGCGAGCATGCGGGACACGACGTCGTTCGCGGGCGCGGCCTTCCGGTCGGCGATCAACCGGGCCATGGAACCGGCCAGGTGCTGCTGTCCGGCCAGCGCGTCCTCACGGCCGTTGACCATGTCGTTGAGGGCGGTGACGAGGCCGGGGCCCTGTTCCTCGGCGAAGCCGTAGAGCGTGGCGAGGACGCGGACGGGCAGCAGGGCGGCGTAGTCCCCGATGAGGTCCGTCTCGCCCTTGGCGCACGCCGCGTCGATGAGTTCGTCGGCGAACTTCTCGGCCTGGGAACGCAGTTCGAAGGGGTCGACGGCTTCGAGGGCGTCGCTGATCATCGCGGCGCGCTCGCGGTGGCGTTCGCCGACGGTGTAGAGGATCGAGGGCTGCTTGCGGCCGATCATCGGCAGCAGTGGCCAGTCGTCGGGGATGCGGTCCCACTGGTTCCACAGCTCGGAGTCGCGGCTGAACAGCACGGGGTCGCCGGTGACCTGGTGCAGTTCGCGGTAGCCGAGCACCAGCCACGCCGGGATGTCGCTGTCCAGGACGACGGGAGTCACGGAACCGTGGTCGCGCCGCATCTCCCGGTACAGCTCGGCGGGTTCGGTCTGGAACCGGGGCCCGCTGAGGGGCACGGGGGCGGGGGTCACAGGGCCAACTCCGGTGATTTGAGGGCGCTTTCGGCGGCGTACAAAGTCTTCAGATGCTCCACCAGCGTGATCAGCACCCGTTTGCTGGACTCCCGCGAACGCGCGTCGCAGTCGAGCAGCGGGACCTGCGGATCGAGGTCGAGGGCCTCGCGGATCTGGGCGGGGGTGTGCGCGGAGCCGCCGAAGTCGTTGCAGGCCACGATGAACGGCGTCCCGTGGTGCTCCAGCCGGTCGATCGCGTACCAGGAGTCGTCGATGCGCCGGGTGTCGACGAGGACGACGGCGCCGAGGGTGCCCGAGAACAGCCGGTCCCACAGGAACCAGAAACGCTCCTGGCCCGGCGCGCCGAACAGGTACAGCACATTGCGGGCGTCCAGCGTGATGCGCCCGAAGTCGAAGGCGACCGTGGTCGCGGACTTGCCGCGCACCTCACTGATGTCGTCGATCGCCGCGCCGGCCTGCGTCATCGTCTCCTCGGTGTTGAGGGGACGTATCTCGCTCACGGAGCGGACCAGGGTGGTCTTGCCGACGCCGAAGCCGCCCACGATGACGATCTTCAGACCGTTGTCGGCCTGTGCCCCCAGGGGCGCAGGGGCGTCGGCCCCCAGGGACGTACGGGCATCAGAGGTTGCGGAGTCCAACGAGCACCTGCTCCAGGATGTCGGGATCGGGAAGAGCGGCCTTCTGGGGGTGGCGGGCGCTGACGCGGCCCGCGGCGAGCAGGTCGGAGAGCAGGATGCGGGTGATGGACACCGGCAGCTTCAGCACGGCGGCGATCTCCACGACCGCCGTCGGCCGCTCGCACAACCGCAGGATCGCCGCGTGCTCCGACTGCATTCCCACCACCGGATCGCACTCGGCGACCACGAGTGTCACCAGGTCGAACGGGGTGTCGGGCGCGGACCGGCTGCGCCCTCCGGTGAGGGTGTAGAGCCGGTCGGGCGAGTCGTCCCTGCCCGGACGGCTCATGACGTCCGGGGCTGCGCGCTCAGGTGTTCGCCGAGTTGTTCCACGAGCTCGCTCATGTTGTGCCCGACCAGACCGGCGTCCGCGTCCTCGGCGGTGACCACGGCGAGGTGGGCGCCGTCGCCCGCCTCCACGATGAACAGGACCCCGCCGTAGAACTCGGTCATGGCCGAGCGCACGCCCCCGGTGCCGTCGCCGAACTCCACGGACGCCCCGTGGGACAGCGACTGGATGCCGGCGGCGATCGCGGCGAGCTGGTCGGCGCGGTCGACGGTGAGCTCCGGCGTGCGGCACAGCTTCAGGCCGTCCCGGGAGAGCACGAGCGCGTGCCGGGCGCCCGGGGTGCGCTCGAGGAGGCCCTCGATGAGCCAGGAGAGCTTCTCGTCGGCGGTGGTGGTGCCGGTCATGAAGTGGTGTCGCCTTCCGGATGCGAGGGGGTGTGCGAGGGGGCGTGCGAGGGATGCGCGGGGGCGGACTCCCGTAGGGCTTCTTCGCCGCGTACGGCGTTCGCGGATTCGTCCTGCGTGAATTCGTCCCGTACGGCGTCTTCGGCGGAGTACGCGGTGGCGCGTACGGCGTCGTCCTCGGGCACCGTTCCCTGGACCGCCGCCTGGTCGGGCGCGGTGCCCCGGACGGCCTGGCGGAAGCTGCTGAAGCGGGCGGCGGTGGCCTTGGAGTCGGTCGTACGGGGCTCCGGGTCGGCCTGGTTCGTGAGGTGGGCGCGGCTGCGCTCGGCGTGCGCGAGGGTCCGGCCGCGGCGGCGCTTGGGGAGGCCGCCGGTCGCGGGAGTGCCGGTCGCGGGGATGCCGTTCGGCGGGGTGTCGGTGGCGGTGGCGTGCCGGGGCGACTCGTGGGTGGGGACCGGGTCCGGGTCGAGGTCCTCGGGGGCGCGGGCGGCGGCGTACGACGCCTGGGGGTGCGGCTCGGCGAGCGGGCTGTCCTCGGCGGGCGGGGTCGCCGTGGCGGGTTTGACCTGGGGTTCCGTCGCCGCCGGGGCGGCCGGGGCCGGCACTGAGGGCAGGCTCAGGATGTCCTGGGGGATGAGCACCAGGACGCCCGTGCCGCCGCGCGCGGAGGGCCGGAAGGACACCTTCAGGCCGTGCTTGCGGGCGAGCCGGCCGACCACCGCGAGGCCGAGCCGGGTGCCGGTGAGGCCGCCGAGGTCGGCGGCGTTCTCGGCGTCCGCGGACACGGCGCGTTCGGCGCGGCGCAGCTGGACGTCGCCCATGACGAGGCCGCTGTCCTCGACGGAGACGATGACACCGGCCGGGACCTCCTCGACGTAGACGTGGACCTCGGCGGTCGGCGGCGAGAAGTTCGCGGCGTTGTCGAGGAGTTCGGCGAGCGCGTGCATCACGCCCTCGGCTGCGTGCCCGGCGACGGCGGCGTCGCTCGCGGAGTGGACGCGCACCCGCTGGTAGCCGCCGATACGGCCCATGGCGCCGCGCAGGATCGACTCCATGACGATGGG
Source organism: Streptomyces sp. NPDC058086 (assembly GCF_042885015.1). Classification (NCBI taxonomy): domain Bacteria; kingdom Bacillati; phylum Actinomycetota; class Actinomycetes; order Kitasatosporales; family Streptomycetaceae; genus Streptomyces; species Streptomyces sp. NPDC058086. The sequence goes on from NZ_JBHVST010000025.1 coordinate 4,956, forward strand.
GCGCGCCCAGCGGCGGCCGGAGCGGGCGCCCGCGAGGACGGCGACGGAGTCGGCGAGGCGGCCCGCCTGCGCGGTGCGGTGGTCGAGGTGGAGGAGGTCGGCGAGGACCTCCTCGTCGGAGTGCTTCTCCTCCATGGCGCGCAGGTCGGCGAGCATGCCGGTGGACAGGGCCTGCATCCGCCCGGCCGCGTTGGCGGTGGCCGAGATCGCGGCCGCCCGGTCACTGTTGGCACGCCGCATTCGCTCGGTCAGCCGGGCGTTCTTCTCGGAGAGTTCGGCGAACCGCCGCTGCCCCTCGGCGATCTCGGTGGCGAGGCGGTGCCGCTCCTCCTCGAACCCCTGTGTGAGCAGGGTGCGGTCGCGGGCGCCGGCGTCGGCCAGGCGCGCGCGGTCGCGGGCGGACTCCTCCGCGAGCCGGGACCGCTCCTGGTTGAACTCCTCGGCCATGCGGGCCCGTTCCTGCAGGAGCCGTCCGGCGTCCTGGGCCACGGCGTCGAGGCGGCGGCGCGCGAGCTTCGCGGTCCCCAGGGCGCGCGCGGCGACCGCGACGGCGACACACAGGAGCACGGCGGCGGCGCCCGCGCCCCAGGCGAGGGGGACGCGTGCCGAGTCGGGTGCCAGGGAGACGGCGACGACGACCGCGACCGCTGCCGCGACGGCGGTGAGCAGGGGCGCGGGAGCTGTCGCGCGGAGGGTGGGTCGTTCGCCGGAGGGGATGGGCGCGGTCATGAATCGTGTCCTCGGTCGTGTCCTGGGCGAAGTTCCTGGGGCGAGGTTCCTGGGGGGAGGTTCCTGGGCGAGAGCCGACACCGGTTGCTCAATTTGCCGTCACTATATGAGAGTTCGTGATCGCATTGGGAAGGTTCTGGATCCGAGCTCATAATCCGCCGGTGATCGTTCTGTGATCTCGATGGCGATCGGTCGGTGCTCGCTCAGTGATCGCTCAGTGATCGGCCGACGATCGGCCGGTGATCGATGCGTCACGGTTACGGACCGTTGTCGGTGCGCGGGGCCATCCTGGAGACATGACGGATCTTGGCGCGAAGGACGGCACGAACGGCGCGGCGGACCCGCCCGACGTGGACGGGCTGCGGGCCGCCCTCGCGGCGGAGATGCGCGGCGAGGTCGCCTTCGACGTGACCGCGCGGGCGCTGACCACCATGGACGCGTCCAACTACCGCAGGGTCCCGCTCGGCGTGGTCCGCCCGCGCGACGCCGACGACGTGGCGGCCGCCCTGTCCGTGTGCCGGGCCCACGGGGTGCCGGTCGTGCCGCGCGGCGGCGGCACGTCGATCGCGGGACAGGCGACCGGCACCGGAGTCGTCGTCGACCTCACCCGCCACATGAACCGGATCGTCACGCTCGACCCCGAGGCGCGCACGGCCGTCGTCCAGCCCGGTGTCGTCCTCGACCGTCTCCAGGAGGCCGCGGCCCCGCACGGCCTGCGCTTCGGACCCGACCCCTCCACCCACAGCCGCTGCACCCTCGGCGGCATGATCGGGAACAACTCGTGCGGCTCGCACTCGGTGGCCTGGGGCACGACGGCGGACAGCGTGCGTGAACTGTCGGTGGTCAAGGGGAACGGCTCCGTCGTACGGCTGGGACAGAACTGGCAGGGCGCCCCGGACGGCCTCCGGGCGCTGGTCGAGGGTGAGTTGGCCCGCCTGCGCACGGGCTTCCCGGAGCTGCCCCGCCGTATCTCCGGCTACGCGCTCGACGCGCTGCTCCCCGAGAAGGGCGCCGACGTCGCCCGCTCCTTCTGCGGCTCCGAGGGCACGCTCGGGGTGCTCACGGAGGCGGTCGTACGGCTGGTCGAGGCACCGCGCGCGCGGGCGCTGGCCGTGCTGGCGTACGCGGACGAGAGCGCGGCGGCCCAGGCGGCGGCCGGGTTGCTGCCGCTGGGGCCGCTCACCGTGGAGGGGATGGCCGCGGACCTCGTACCGCCGGACGCGGGGCTGCCGCGGGGCGGCGCGTGGCTGTTCGTGGAGACGGGGGGCGCGGACCCGGCGGAGGCACGCGCGCGTGCGGACGCGATCGTCCGGGCCGCCGACGTCCTGGACTCCCTCGTGGTCACCGACCCGGCCGGGCAGCGCGTCCTGTGGCGGCTGCGCGAGGACGCGAGCGGCACGGCGACCCGGATGCCGGACGGGAGCGAGGCCTGGCCGGGCTGGGAGGACTGCGCGGTGCCGCCGGCCCGGCTCGGCGCGTATCTGCGCGACTTCCGGCACCTGCTGAGCGCCTACGACCTGCGCGGCACCCCGTACGGGCACTTCGGCGACGGCTGCATCCACGTCCGCATCGACTTCGACCTGCTGACCAGTGCGGGCATCGGCCGCTTCCGCCGCTTCTCCGAGGAACTGGCCGAACTGGTGGTCTCCCACGGGGGCTCCCTCTCGGGCGAGCACGGGGACGGGCAGGCACGGGCCGAACTGCTGCCCAGGATGTACGGCACGGAGCTGGTCGGCCTCTTCGAGCGGGCCAAGGACCTCTGGGACCCGGACGACCTGCTCAACCCCGGCATGCTGGTGCGCCCGCACCGGCTGGACGAGAACCTGCGGTTCGCGGTGCTGCCGCGCGAGCCGGTGGACGTGGCGTTCGGATATCCGGCGGACGGCGGGGACTTCTCGGCGGCGGTGCGCAGATGCGTGGGCGTCGCCAAGTGCCGTACGACGGCCGCCGACGCGGGCGTCATGTGCCCGTCGTTCCGGGCGACGGGCGAGGAGGAGCACTCCACGCGGGGACGGGCCCGGCTGCTGCACGAGATGCTCGCGGGCGAGGTGGTCACCGACGGCTGGCGCTCGACCGAGGTCCGGGACGCGCTCGACCTGTGCCTGTCCTGCAAGGGCTGCCGGTCCGACTGCCCGGTGGGCGTCGACATGGCCACGTACAAGGCGGAGTTCCTGCACCACCACTACGAAGGCAGGAGGCGCCCCGCAGCGCACTACACGATGGGCCGGCTGCCGGTGTGGCTGCGCCTGGCCGACCGCACGAGAACGGCGCCGCTGCTCAACTGCCTCGCGTCCGTGGGGCCGTTCGCGGCGCTCGCCAAACGGCTCGGCGGGATCGCACCCGAGCGGGAGATCCCGCGCCTGGCGCCGGAGACGTTCAGCCGGTGGTGGAGGCGGCGGTTCAAGGAGCGGGTGCGGCGGATGATGCGGGAGGGGGTGTACGGCCCCGAGGCGGAGCTCGACAGGGCCCCGAGGGAGGTGGCGTTCCTCTGGCCGGACACCTTCACCGAGCACCTGTCGCCCTCCGTGGGGAAGGCGGCCGTACGGGTGCTGGAGGCGGCCGGGGTGGACGTGATGCTCCCGCCGACCGTGGCGATGCGCAAACGGACGCCGCGGGCCGGGGAGAGCGTGTCGCTCTCACACCTCCCCTGGTCGGTGGGCGCCCGGGGCCACGTCTGCTGCGGACTGACGTACGTCTCCACGGGCCAACTCGACCGAGCCCGCGCGGTGATGCGCCGCACGCTCGACCTGATGGGCGTGTTCCTGGACCCGGACGTCCACCCGCGGCCACCCGCCGTCGTCGTCCTGGAACCGAGCTGCGCCGCCGCCCTGCGCACGGACCTCCCGGAGCTCCTCCACGACGACCCGCGCGCGGCGCGCCTCGCCTCGGCGGTGCTGACGTTCGCCGAGGCCCTGGAGCGCCTGGCCCCGGACTGGTCACCCCCGAATATCGACCGTCCGGTGACCGGCCAGACCCACTGCCACCAGCACGCCGTCCTCGGCGACGCCGCCGACCGCCGGCTGCGCGAGGCGGCGGGCCTCACCGGCTCCCTCGCGGGCGGCTGCTGCGGACTCGCGGGCAACTTCGGCTTCGAGAAGGGCCATTACGAGGTGTCGAAGACCTGCGCGGAGGAACAGCTGCTCCCGGCCGTGCGGGCCGCCACGCCCGACACCCTGCTTCTCGCGGACGGTTTCTCCTGCCGCACACAGCTGGAACAGCTGGCGGGGCGCAAGGGGCGCCATCTGGCGGAGGCGCTGGCCGAGGCGCTGGACCAAGGGGTGGACCAAGGGGTGGACCTGGAGGGCGGCCAAGGGGCGGACTGACGGCATGGATAAGCAATACCCAGGTTTTTTAGGCAACTCTCAGGTTTCATAAGGGGATTCACAGTCGTCATGTGCTGCATTTTGCTGTGCCTTGGGGTGCGGGGCGTGTAGGTTCCTTCATGTCGGGCAGCAGGGAAAACCGAGGTGACGACCAGGAATTCCCGCCCGTTTCCGTAGAGAATTCTCGCACCATCGCACTATTGCGCTCGCTATTGCGTAGCCAGAAACCTCAAGGAGTTGGCATGAGCTTCAAGAAGCTTGCCCCCCTGCCCCCCAAGCCCAAGTCGAAGCAGCTCCCGCCCCCGCCGGCGCCGAAGCCGCGCAAGAAGGCGCACAAGCCGCTCCCCAAGCCGTTCCCCAACGACGAACGCTGATCGGGCGGTAGCAGAGAGGCCGACGGTGCGCCGTCGGCCTCTCTCTCTTTTGGTGGGGCTGCCATAAACGATTCCGGCGGCGAACGGAAATTCCACGGCACGGCCTGCAATTTAAACGAGGAGGGCCATGACCCGGCAAAGGCAGAATCAGGAGTACGAGGAATACGCGGACGCGGACGACGAGTACGAGGACGAGGACGAACTCGACCACGACACGCCGACCATCCCCGCCCGTACCGCCTTCCGGCGCTTCTGGCCGCTGACCAAGGGGCTGCGGAGCTGGCTGCTGGCCATCTGGCTGTGCACGGTGCTCGCCGCACTCGCCGAAACCGCCGCGATCCTCCTCTTCAGCGATCTGACCGACCACGCCCTGCAACAGGGCTCACTGGCCGCGTTCTGGGCCCCGGCCGCCGAATGGCTGGCCGTCGCCGTGCTCGGCGCCGCCGTCGCCTACGCGGGAAACTCCCTCGCCACCTGGGTCACCGAGCGCTTCGTGATGCGGCTGCGCGAGCACGTCTTCGACCACGTACAGCAGTTGCCGCCGCACTTCTTCCAACGCCACCGCCAGGGCGACCTGTTGTCCCGGCTGACCAGCGACGTCGAGTCGATCGAGACGATGGTCGTGTCCGGGCTCGTGGGCGCGGCGTCGGCGGCGTTCAGCGCGCTGTTCTACGCGGCGGCCGCCTTCTGGCTGCGCTGGGACCTGGCCGCGGCGACCTTCGTGCTCGCACCCCTGTTCTGGCTGGCCGCCCGCCGCTTCTCCGGCTCCATCAAGTCCGTCTCGCGCGACGGCCGGGTCGCCGACGGCGCGATCACCTCCGTCGTCGAGGAGTCCCTCGGCAACATCGTCCTCACCCAGGCGTACGACCGCCGCGACGCCGAGCGGCGGCGGCTGAACCAGGAGGCGAACGCCTGGTTCAGGGCCTCCGTGCGCTCCGGGCGCCTCAACGAGCTGTACGAGCAGCTCGTCCAGGTCATCGAGACGATCTGCGTGCTCGCGGTCATCGGCCTCGGCGTGTGGGAGATCTCCGGCGGCCGGATGACCCTCGGCCAACTGCTCGCCTTCGCCGCGTTCCTCGGCTACCTCTACCCGCCCGTGCGTGGCCTGGCCCAGCTCGGTCTCACCATCGCCGCCGCCACCGCCGGTGCCGAACGGCTGATCGAGATTCTCGATGTGCGGCCCGCGGTCGCCGACCCGACGAGCTCGGCGGAGAGCCGGCTCGGCCGCCCCGACGGCGCCGTGGAGGTCCGCGACGCCACCTTCCGCTACCCCGGTGCGGAGAGCGACGCCCTGCGTGGTCTGTCCTTCACGGTCAGCCCCGGCGAGCTGGTGATCGTCACCGGCCCGAGCGGCGCGGGCAAGTCCACCGTGTCCAAGCTCCTCCTGCGCTTCTACGACCCGGACGCCGGCTCCGTCCTTCTCGACGGCGTCCCGGTGGGCGACTTCCCGCTGGCCCGGCTGCGCGAGTACGTCACGCTGCTGCCGCAGGAGACCCTCGTCCTGCACGACACCGTCCGCGCCAACATCGGCTGCGGGCGCCCCGGCGCGAGCGACGAGGCGCTCGTGGAGGCCGCGCGCGCCGCCGACGCGCACGACTTCATCATGAAGCTGCCGGACGGGTACGACACCAAGATCGACCCCAACTCGGCCCGCCTCTCCGGCGGCCAGCTCCAACGGCTCGCCATCGCCCGCGCCATCCTGCGCGACGCCCCGGTCCTCGTCCTCGACGAGCCGACGACCGGCCTGGACGCGATGGCCGCGCGCCGCGTGATCAAGCCGCTGCGGCGTCTGATGCAGGGCCGCACGACGATCATGATCACCCACGACCTCAACCTCGCGCCCGACGCCGACCGCATCCTCGTCATCGACCGCGGCCGTGTGGTCGAAACCGGCCGCCACGACGAACTCCTGGCCCGCGGCGGCGCGTACGCCCGTCTGCACGGATCGCAGAACAACGCGCTGATGGACACCGGTGAGCTGCGGCTGCCGCTGTTCACGGAGGCGGAGGTTCCGGTGAGCGGCGCGGTGCCGGCGGGGATGCCGACCGGCATGCCGACGGGGGTGCCCGTGGGGGCGCAGACCGGGGTGCCTGTGGGGGCGCCGACCGGGGTGCCTGCGGGGGTGCCGGTGGATTACGCGGGGGGCTTCGTGGCGGAAGCGGCTCCGCAGTACGCGTACTACGCGGCCGCCGGGCAGTACGGGGCCGAGGGAGCTTGGTACCCCAGCGCGTTTCCCGACCCCCTCCCTGACCCCCTCCCTGACCCCCTCCCTGACCCTCTCCCCGATCCCGATCCACTGCGGGACCCCCTTGACGGCTATCTGCCCGACGGCCGGCCCCTCTTCCGCGACGAGACACCCTGGACAGGCGCATAAAGGGTTCACGTGCCTGACTTGGTCCATTACTGTGGACCGAGAAGTGCACCTTGATGCACGACGCTTGAGTCGAGCCCCTGGAAGGCCCCGTGAACACCCCCAGCGCCGCACCGTCCTCCCCGGCGGGTCCGTCCTCCCCGGCCTCGGCCGCCCCGGCGATGGCGCACGCGCCCACCCCGGGTGGGGGCGCCCCGAGTCGGAGGGGTGCCCTCGGCCCCGTGGGGCTGGTCCTGGCCGGAGGCGTCTCGGTGCAGTTCGGCGGCGCGCTGGCGGTCGCCCTCATGCCGCGTGCGGGCGCGCTCGGGGTCGTCACCCTGCGCCTCCTGGTGGCCGCGATCGTGCTGATGGCCGTCTGCCGGCCCAAGGTGCGCGGGCACTCGCGGGCGGACTGGGGCACGGTCGTGATCTTCGGTCTCACGATGGCCGCGATGAACGGCCTCTTCTACCAGTCGGTCGCCCGTATCCCGCTGGGCCCCGCCGTCACCCTCGAGGTCTGCGGCCCGCTCGTCCTCTCGGTCATCACCTCCCGCCGTGCCCTGAACCTCCTCTGGGCGGGCCTCGCCCTCGGCGGCGTCTTCCTGCTCGGCGGCGGAGGCTTCGGCTCCCTCGACCCGGTCGGCGTCGCCTTCGCCCTGTCCGCGGGCGCGATGTGGGCGGCGTACATCGTCTTCAGCGCGCGTACGGGCCGACGCTTCCCCCAGGCGGACGGGCTCGCGCTCGCCATGGTGGTCGCGGCGGTGGCGTTCCTGCCGCTGGGGATCGCCGAGTCCGGGACCCGGCTGATCAACCCGACGACCGTGGCCCTGGGCGGCGCGGTCGCCGTGATGTCCTCCGTGCTGCCGTACACCCTCGAACTGCTCGCGTTGCGCCGCCTGCCCGCCGCCACCTTCGCCATCCTGATGAGCCTGGAGCCCGCCGTCGCCGCGACCGCCGGCTTCCTCGTCCTGGACCAGGCCCTCTCCACCACCGAGGCCCTCGCGATCGCCCTGGTCATCGCCGCGAGCATGGGGGCGGTACGGACACAGGTGGGGCGGGGCAGGGCGAAGAACGTCGGGTCGGCCGGTTCCGTCCGTTCAGCCGACTCGGCCCGGTCGGTCGACTCGGTCGAGGGGGCGTAGCAGCCGGAGGATCATCTCCACCGTCCGCTCGACGGGGCGAGCGCGTGCCGTGGCGCCGAACAGCAGGGTGCGGGTCAGGACTGCGCCCAGCAGCATGTCGAACACGTCGTCAGGGTCCACGGTGGGGTCGACGGTCCCAGGTGGCGCGGCGCGCAGGATGTCCAGGAAGTGCGGTCGCGCCGACATCCGCACGTACACCTCCGGCGGGCCGGTCCGCTCCGACGTCTGGTGGTGCGCGAGCAGGCCGGCGGCGGCCGCGCGGGCCGCGGGAGTGCTGAAGGCCGCCAAGTAGGCGCGGACGAACCGGCCCAGATCGCGGCGGAGATCCCCCGTCGGCCGCACGCTCAGCGGGCTGAGCCCGGGGAACGTGGCCTCCTCGATCAGCTCGATCCGGGACGGCCAGCGGCGGTAGATCGCGGAGGCGTGCACGCCCGAGTGTTCGGCGACCGCCTGGATCGTCGTCGCGTCGAAGCCGCGCTGGACGAGCAGTTCGCGCGCTGCCGCGAGGGCCCGTTCGCTGATGCTCGTGTCCCGGGGGCGACCGGGGCGACGGCGCGGCTCTGTCATGGCGGACATCGTAATGACCGGCCGTTCACGGCAGGCCATTTATAGGAGGACCTCTTCTGTAAATGTCGTGTCGTCGCTACAGTCCGAGTGGGGATCCGGGTAGGGATCCGCGTGGGGAAGGGCTGTGACGGATGACCGAGACCGAAGAGCTGCGCGCCGCCGTCGAGTTACTGGCGGCCAAGGTCCACGCCCTGGAGGACCAGGTCGAGATCATGCAGCTCGTCGCCCAGTACGGACCCGCCGTCGACAGCGGATCCGGCGAGGCCGCGGCGGACCTCTGGGCCGAGGACGGCGTCTTCGACGCGGTCCCGCACCTGCGGATGGAGGGCCGGGAGGGCGTCCTCGGGATGGTCCACGGCGCCGGTCACCAGAGCGTGATCCACAACGGCTGCGGCCACGTCCTGACCGTGCCGCACATCGTCGTCGACGGCGACCGGGCCACCGGCCGCAGCCACGCGCTGCACCTCCGTTGGGACGCCGACGTCGGCCGCTTCTGGGTGTTCCAGGTCTCCGCGAACACCTGGCGCTGGGTGCGCACCCCGCAGGGCTGGCGCATCGCCGAGCGGATCAACGCCAACCTCGACGGAACCGAGGGACCTCGCGCGATGCTCACGCCGCCCGCGGACCGGGCCCACCAGGAGGCGGAGTGAGGATCGGACTGATCGGGCCGGGCCGGATGGGCCGCCCGATGGCCGACCGCCTGGCCGCCGCGGGACACGAGGTCACGGTCCTGGTGCGCCGCCCGCAGGCCCGTACCGCCGCCGAGGCCGAGGGGCTGACCTGCGCCGCGACGATGGCGGCGACGGTCCGCGACGCCGACGCGGTCTTCGTCGTCGTACTGCGCGACGAACAGGTGCGGTCGGTGTGTCTGGGCCCGGACGGCGCGATCGCGGCCATGAGGCCGGGGGCGACCCTCGTCCAGCACACCACCTCCGCCCCCGCGACCGCCGAACTGCTCGCCGAGGCGGGCGCGGACCGCGGGATCGGGGTGCTCGACGCCGCGCTGTCGGGCGGCCCGCACGACATCGCCGCCGGCCGGCTCACCCTGTGGGTGGGCGGGGACGAGACCCTGCTCGAACAGACCCGCCCGCTCCTCGCCACGTACGCCGCGCCGATCATGTTCGTGGGTGCGGCCGGCAACGGCCAGCGGGTCAAACTCGTCAACAACGCGCTGTTCGTGGCGCAGGTGGGTCTCGCCGTCGACGCCGTACGCCTCGCGGGCTCCCTGGGCATCGAGGAACAGGCGATCCTGGCCGCCCTGCAGCACGGCAGCGGCGCCGGGCGGGCCCTCGGCGTCGTCGCAGGGGGCGGGACGGTCGAGGCGGTCGCGGGCCGGCTCGGCGCGTTGATGCGCAAGGACGTCACCGTGGTGCGCGAGGTGGCGCGGGGCGCCGGGGCGGACCTCGGGATCCTCGGGACGGTGCTGTCGTCGGACGCCGTCGAGAAGAAGGTGCTCAGCGCCGGTGACCGTTTGGCAATCGAGCAGGCCGAGTAGATGAGGTGTGCGCAGTGGCTGAAACCCTGACCAGTACGTACGGCCCCTGGGGCGTCGTCGCCGGTGGATCCGACGGCGTCGGCGCCGCGTTCGCCCACGCGATGGCCGCCCGCGGCATGAACGTGGTCCTGGTGGCGAGGCGCGTACCCGTACTGGAGGCGTCCGCCGCCGAGATCCGGGCGAAGTACGACGTCGAGACCCGCACGGTCGCGCTCGACCTCAGCGCCCCGGACGCCTTGTCGGAACTGACGCGGGCCACCTCCGACCTGGAGGTCGGCCTGTTCGTCTACAACGCGGGCGGCGACGACCGCAGCGTCGCCTTCCTCGACAAGGACCTCGGCACCCACCTGGATCTGGTCCACCGCAACTGTGTCGGCCCGCTCGAAGCGGCGTACCGCTTCGGCGGTCCGATGGTGGCGCGCGGGCGCGGGGCCGTGGTGCTGGTGACGTCGGGCGCGGCCTGGGCGGGCGGTGCGACGCTCGCCGCCTACGGCGCCACGAAGGCGTTCGACCTCATCCTCGCGGAGAGCCTGTGGGCGGAGTGGCGCACCCGCGGGGTCGACGTACTGGGGCTCGTCCTCGGCAAGACCGACACCCCGTCCATGCGCCGGGCGTTCGACGCCGAGGGCAAGGCGTACGGGGAGCTCGCCGACCCCGATGACGTCGCGGCGGAGGCCCTCGACCACCTCGCCGACGGCCCCACCTGGATCTACGGCAGCGACACCCCGACCGGCGGTTCCCCGTTCGGTGCGCTCAGCCGACGCGACGCGGTCCTCGCGATGAGCCGGGGCGCGTCCGCGCACGGCGACGACGCCTGACGTCTGCCCCACTCCGCCGAATCGAACACGTGGGGCCGCGGGGCTTGTCGGTGCCCTCGCCTAGTGTGCGTGCCGCACGTGCAGGCGGGGATCCGAGCGGGGGAGTGGGGCTGCGGCATGAGTGATCGCACCGGGTTGGGGGCGGCGGACCGTGATGAGTTCGCGGCGCTGGTCATCAGGACCGACTTCGGCGACGACGGGGCGTGGACGGCGTTGAAGAGCGCGCTGTCCCTGCCCTGGGGGCCCGGAGACTTCGAGCCACGCGTCCATGTCGTCGACGACCCCTCCTGGGCGGGGCTCACGACAGCCGACGTCCTCGCCGCGGTCTCCGCCGACGACGAACTGGCCGTCGTCTTCCTCGCGGACGGCGTCGCCCTGCGCACCGGCCAGGGAGCTCTGCTGGCGGTGTCCACCCTGACCAGGGAGGAATGCGAGAGCGACGAGGAGTTCGAGGCCGAAGGCGGCGAGTTCCGCACGGCCCCGGCCGGGATCCACGAGATTCACGCCAACCTGATGATCGCCAATCTCGACTTCGCCGATTTCGCCGACGCGGCCGAGGCGGCGCCCGACGGCGTCTTCCGCTCCCTGTAGTCCGCGCGGGGCGCCTTCCTGAAGCCCGCGCGGGGCGCCTCCCTGTAGTCGGCGCACCACATCAATTAATGCAAGCATGCTTGCTTGTTTCTGTGCCCGCTGCCATGCTCCAGAGCGCACCGCGAAAGACTCCGCACGCCCGCCGCGCATCGCCGCGCGCCGCCGCACACCGTCGTGCCCCGAGGGGAGCTCCATCGTGTCCGACCCGTCGTCAGTGATCGACGATCTGCACCGGGAGAGCGAAGAACTCGACCTGCTGGTAGGGGACTTGGCGGAGGGCCGCTGGGCACTCGCCACTCCCGCCGCCGGCTGGACCGTCGCTCACCAGATCGCCCACCTGGCCTGGACGGACCGTTCCGCCCTGCTCGCCGTGACGGACGCTGAGGCCTTCGCCAAGGAGGTCGAGAAGGCGATCGCCTCGCCCGGCGGCTTCGTGGACGAGGGCGCGGAGGAAGGGGCGCTACTGCCGCCCGCGACACTGCTCGCCGACTGGCGGTCGGGGCGAAAGGCACTGGAGGAGGCCCTTCGGGCGGCCCCCACCGGCACCCGATTCCCCTGGTACGGCCCGCCCATGTCGGTCGCCTCCATGGCCACCGGCCGCCTGATGGAGACCTGGGCCCACGGCCAGGACGTGGCGGACGCGCTGGGTGTGGCGCGCACTCCCACCGACCGCCTTCGCCACGTGGCCCGCATCGGCGTACGGGCCCGGGACTTCGCCTTCCACGTACGGGGGCTCACGCCGCCCGCCGGGGAGTTTCGCGTCGAACTGCGCGGCCCCCAAGGCGAGTTGTGGACGTACGGGCCCGAAGAGGCCCCTCAGCGAGTCACCGGCCCCGCTCTGGACTTCTGTCTCCTGGTCACCCAACGGGCCCACCGCGACGACCTCGCCCTACGGGCGGACGGACCCGACGCCGACCGCTGGCTGGACATCGCGCAGGCCTTCGCGGGGCCACCGGGACAGGGGCGCGAGTCCAAGGGAGACGCCAAGTGACCGTCGCGCCCCTCCGAATAGGCAACGCCTCCGGCTTCTACGGCGACCGCTTCGACGCGATGCGCGAGATGCTCACCGGCGGCCCCCTGGACGTTCTCACCGGCGACTATCTCGCCGAACTGACCATGCTCATCCTCGGCCGCGACCGCCTCAAGAACCCCTCCGGCGGCTACGCCCGCACCTTCCTGGGCCAGTTGGAGGAATGCCTCGGCCTCGCGCTCGAGCGGGGCGTGCGGATCGTGGCGAACGCGGGCGGTCTCAACCCCGGCGGACTCGCCGACGCCATACGGCAGTTGTCCGACCGCCTCGGCATACCGGCGCGCGTCGCCCATGTCGAGGGCGACGACCTGACCGCCGGCCACCCCAGGAGTCTCGCCGCGCACGCCTACCTCGGCGGTGCCGGGATCGCCGCCTGTCTGCGCGAGGGCGCGGACATCGTGGTGACCGGGCGGGTCACGGACGCGGCGCTGGTCACCGGGCCCGCCGTCGCCCACTTCGGCTGGGCGCCGGACGCGTACGACCGCCTCGCCGGCGCCGTCGTCGCCGGTCACGTCCTGGAATGCGGCACCCAGGCCACCGGCGGCAACTACGCCTTCTTCACCGACCACGATCCGGCACGCCTTCGCCACCCCGGTTTCCCGCTCGCCGAACTCCACGAGGACGGCACCAGCGTCATCACCAAACACGACGGCACCGGCGGCCTCGTGGACATCGGCACGGTCACCGCGCAACTCCTGTACGAGACCTCCGGCGCCCGGTACGCGGGTCCCGACGTCACCGCCCGCCTCGACTCGGTCCGCCTCACCCAGGAGGCCCCCGACCGCGTCCGCATCTCCGGTGTACGCGGGGAGGCCCCGCCCTCCACCCTCAAGGTCGGCCTCAACCGCCTCGGCGGCTACCGCAACGAAGTCGTCTTCGTCCTCACCGGCCTCGACATCGAGGCGAAGGCCGCCCTCGTCCGGGACCAGATGGAAGCCGCGCTGGATGCCGCGAAGTCCCGCCCCTCCGAGGTCCGCTGGGACCTCGCCCGCACCGACCACCCCGACGCCCCCACGGAGGAGACCGCGAGCGCCCTCCTGCGCCTCGTCGTACGCGACCGGGACCAGGACGCGGTGGGCCGCACCCTCAGCGGCGCCGCCATCGAACTCGCGCTGGCGAGCTACCCCGGTTTCCACGTGATCGCGCCGCCGGGAAAGGGCTCCCCGTACGGGGTCTTCGAGGACGTGTACGTCCCCCAAGGCTCCGTGGAGCATGTGGCGATCCTCCATGACGGGCGCCGGGTGCCGGTCGCTCCGGCCACCGACACCCTCGTACTCGAACCCGCGTCCGAGCCCGCCCTGCCCGAACCGCTCCCTCCGGGGCCGACGAGACGCGCTCCTCTTGGTGTGGTCGCGGGTGCGCGCAGTGGGGACAAGGGCGGGAACGCGAATGTCGGGGTGTGGGTGCGATCGGATGACGCGTGGCGCTGGTTGGTTCATCAGCTGACAGCTGACAGATTTCAGAATCTGATAACTGAAAGCTGTCATCTGAAAGTTGTCCGTCACACTCTGCCGAACCTCCGCGCCCTCAACTTCGTCGTCGAAGGGATCCTCGGCGAAGGCGTCGCCTCCCAGCACCGCTTCGACCCCCAGGCCAAGGGCCTGGGCGAATGGCTCCGCTCCCGCCACCTCGACATCCCGGAGGCCCTGCTGTGACGGTCCTGGCGTCCGCCCTGGACACCGCCGCCCCCGACTACACCGCCCACCGCGAGACCATGCTCGCCAAGCTCGCCGAGCTGGACGCCGAGCACGCCAAGGCGCTCGCGGGCGGCGGCGAGAAGTACGTGGCCCGGCACCGCAAGCGCGGCAAACTGCTCGCCCGTGAACGCATCGAGCTGCTGCTCGACCCCGACACACCGTTCCTGGAGCTGTCGCCGCTCGCGGCCTGGGGGAGCGAGTACGCGGTCGGCGCGTCGCTGGTGACCGGGATCGGGGTCGTCGAGGGCGTGGAGTGCCTGATCACCGCGAACGACCCGACCGTACGGGGCGGCGCCAGCAACCCATGGAGTCTGAAGAAGGCCCTGCGGGCCAACGACATCGCCCTCGCCAACCGGCTGCCCTGCATCAGCCTGGTGGAGTCGGGCGGCGCCGATCTGCCGTCGCAGAAGGAGATCTTCATCCCCGGGGGAGCGATTTTCCGCGACCTCACCAGGTTGTCGGCGGCAGGGATCCCGACCGTCGCCGTCGTCTTCGGGAACTCCACCGCCGGAGGCGCGTACATCCCCGGCATGTCCGACCACGTGATCATGGTCAAGGAGCGGGCGAAGGTCTTCCTGGGCGGGCCGCCGCTGGTGAAGATGGCGACCGGCGAGGAGAGCGACGACGAGTCCCTGGGCGGTGCCGAGATGCACGCGCGCGTGTCGGGTCTCGCGGACTACTTCGCCGTCGACGAACAGGACGCCCTCCGTCAGGCCAGGCGCGTGGTCGCCCGGCTCAACCACCGCAAGGCGTTCGGCGATCCCGGTCCGGCCGCGCCCCCCAAGTACGACGAGGACGAGCTCCTGGGGATCGTCCCCGGCGACCTCCGACACCCCTTCGACCCGCGCGAGGTCATCGCCCGCGTGGTCGACGGCTCCGACTTCGACGAGTTCAAGCCCCTCTACGGGACGAGTCTCACGACCGGCTGGGCAACCCTCCACGGCTATCCCGTCGGCATCCTGGCCAACGCCCAGGGAGTGCTGTTCAGCGCCGAGTCCCAGAAGGCCGCCCAGTTCATCCAGCTCGCCAACCAGCGCGACATCCCCCTCCTCTTCCTGCACAACACCACCGGCTACATGGTCGGCAAGGAGTACGAGCAGGGCGGCATCATCAAGCACGGCGCGATGATGATCAACGCCGTCTCCAATTCGAAGGTCCCCCACCTGTCCGTCCTCATGGGGGCCTCCTACGGAGCCGGCCACTACGGCATGTGCGGGCGCGCCTACGACCCGCGCTTCCTGTTCGCCTGGCCCAGCGCCAAGTCCGCCGTCATGGGCCCCCAGCAGCTCGCGGGCGTCCTCTCGATCGTCGCCCGGCAGTCGGCCGCGGCCAAGGGACAGCCCTACGACGAGGACGCCGACGCGGCCCTGCGCGCCATGGTGGAGCAGCAGATCGAGTCGGAGTCCCTGCCGATGTTCCTGTCCGGGCGGCTGTACGACGACGGGGTCATCGACCCCCGCGACACCCGCACCGTCCTCGGCCTGTGCCTGTCCGCGATCCACACGGCCCCTTACGAGGGTGCGCGCGGTGGCTTCGGCGTCTTCCGGATGTGAGGTCTCCCCAGTGACCAGCCCAACGACCAGCCCAGCGATCGGCCGAGTGATCGGCTCCGTCCTCGTGGCCAACCGGGGCGAGATCGCCTGCCGGGTCTTCCGCACCTGCCGTGAGGCCGGGATCCGAACGGTCGCCGTGTACTCGGACGCCGACGAGAACGCCCTCCACACGCGTGTGGCCGACGAGGCGGTACGGCTGCCGGGGGCGGCGCCCTCGGACACGTATCTGCGCGGCGACCTGATCGTGAAGGCGGCCCTGAACGCCGGCGCGGACGCCGTGCACCCCGGGTACGGCTTCCTCTCCGAGAACGCCGACTTCGCGCGGTCCGTCCTCGACGCGGGCCTCGTCTGGATCGGGCCGCCGCCCGAGGCCATCGAGGCGATGGCCTCGAAGACGCGCGCCAAGAAGCTGATGGGGCTCGAACCGCTGGAGACGGTCACCGCCGCCGATCTCCCGGTGCTCGTCAAGGCGGCCGCGGGCGGCGGCGGGCGCGGCATGCGCGTCGTACGCGAACTCGACGCCCTCGACGCCGAACTGACCGCCGCCCGCGCCGAGGCCCTCAGCGCCTTCGGCGACGGTGAGGTCTTCGTCGAGCCCTACGTAGAGGGCGGTCGGCATGTGGAAGTGCAGATCCTCGCCGACGCGCACGGCACGGTCTGGGCGCTCGGCACCCGCGACTGCTCCCTTCAGCGCCGCCACCAGAAGGTCGTCGAGGAGGCCCCGGCCCCCGGTCTCGGAGACCTGACGGAAACCCTCTACGACCTGTCCGTGCGGGCCGCCCGAGCCGTCGACTACGTGGGCGCGGGAACGGTCGAGTTCCTGGTCGCCGACGGCACGGCCCACTTCCTGGAGATGAACACCCGACTCCAGGTCGAACACCCGGTGACGGAGGCGGTCTTCGGCATCGATCTCGTCGCGCTCCAGATCCAGGTGGCGCAGGGCGCGGCGCTCGCGAACGACCCGCCACGCGCGCGTGGGCACGCGATCGAGGCCCGCCTGTACGCCGAGGACCCGGCACGGGCCTGGGCCCCGCAGACCGGCACCCTGCACCGCCTCGCCGTCCCGGAAGGCGTCCGCCTGGACACCGGTTACACCGACGGTGACCCGATCGGCGTCCACTACGACCCGATGCTGGCGAAGGTGATCGCGTACGCGCCCACGCGCGCGGAGGCCCTGCGCAAGCTGTCGGGTGCCCTGGAGCGGGCCGACGTCCACGGCCCGGCGACCAACAGGGATCTGCTCGTACGCTCCTTGCGGCACCCGGAGTTCGCCGAGGCCCGCATGGACACCGGGTTCTACGAGCGTCACCTCGCCGCCCTCACGACTCCGGCCCCGGACCCGTACGCGCCCCTGGCGGCGGCCCTGGCGGACGCGCGGGGCCACTCCCGCTCCCGGTTCGGCGGCTGGCGCAATCTCCCCTCGCAGCCCCAGGTCAAGCGCTACGACCTGGCCGGCACCGAGCACGAGGTGCGCTACCGGCACACCCGTGAGGGCCTCACGGCCGACGGGGTGCGCGTGGCGCACGCCGACGCCCGTCTCGTCGTACTCGAAGTGGACGGCGTACGACGGAAGTTCGAGGTGACGCGGTACGGCGACCAGGTGTTCGTGAACGCCACCGCCCTCACCGCCCTGCCCCGCTTCCCCGACCCCACCGCCCAGCAGGCCCCCGGCTCCCTTCTGGCCCCCATGCCCGGAACCGTCGTTCGCGTCGCCGAGGGACTGGCCACGGGAGCCGCCGTACGGGCCGGAGAGCCCCTCCTGTGGCTGGAGGCGATGAAGATGGAACACAAGATCTCCGCGCCGACGGCAGGCACGCTCACGGCCCTCCACGCCACCCCCGGTCAACAGGTCGAGGTCGGGACCTTGCTGGCAGTGGTGGAGACAACACCGGTGAGTACAGCGCCCCATTAGGGGCGCGGGGAACTGCGCGACCAGCCACAAACAACCCGCAGCGAAATGACGGCCCCAGGAGCCCCCATGAGCCCCGCCACAGAAACCGAAGAACACAAGGCCCTCCGATCCGCCGTGGCCGCCCTAGGCAAACGCCACGGCCGCGACTACGACATCAACACCCTCTGGTCCGAGGCCGCCAAGCTCGGCTACCTCGGCGTCAACCTGCCGGAGGCATACGGTGGCGGGGGCGGCGGCATAGCCGAACTCTCCATCGTCCTGGAAGAACTCGGCGCCGCGGGCTGCCCCCTCCTCATGATGGTCGTGTCGCCGGCGATCTGCGGCACGGTGATCGCCCGCTTCGGCACGGACGTTCAGAAGCAGGAGTGGCTTCCGGCCCTGGCCGACGGCACCCGCACCATGGCCTTCGGCATCACCGAACCCGACGCGGGTTCCAACTCGCACCGCATCACCACCACCGCCCGCCGAGACGGCGCCGACTGGCTCCTCAGCGGCCGCAAGGTGTTCATCTCCGGCGTCGACATCGCGGACGCCACCCTCATCGTGGGGCGCACGGAGGACGCGCGGACGGGCCGCCTCAAGCCCTGCCTGTTCATCGTCCCGCGCGACGCCGACGGCTTCGGGCGGCGCCGGATCGACATGGAACTCCAGAGCGCGGAGAAGCAGTTCGAGCTGACCCTCGACGACGTGCGGCTGCCCGCCGACGCGCTCGTCGGAGACGAGGACGCGGGCCTGCTGCAGCTCTTCGCGGGACTCAACCCCGAGCGCGTGATGACGGCCGCTTTCGCGATCGGCATGGGCCGCTACGCGCTCTCCAGGGCTGTCGAGTACGCCCGCGAGCGCACCGTCTGGAAGGCACCCATCGGCGCCCATCAGGCCATCGCCCACCCCCTCGCACAGGCCCACATCGACCTCGAACTCGCCCGCCTGATGATGCAGAAGGCGGCGTACCTGTACGACTCCGGGGACGACGTCGCCGCAGGTGAGGCCGCCAACATGGCCAAGTACGCGGCGGGCGAGGCCTGTGTGAGGGCCGTCGACCAGTCCGTGCACACCCTCGGCGGCAACGGCCTCACCCGAGAATTCGGCCTCGCCTCGTTGATAACGGCCTCGCGCGTGGCTCGTATTGCTCCGGTGAGCCGGGAGATGATTCTCAACTACGTCTCCCACCAGACCCTGGGCCTGCCCAAGTCGTACTAGCCCGCCGCTCCACGAGCCGCTCCAGGAGGAACCGTGTTCCGCAGCGAGTACGCCGAAGTACCGGCCGTAGAGGAACCCATTCACGAGGCGGTCCTCGGCCGCGCCGCCGAGCGCGGCGACACGCCCGCGCTGATCGACGGAGTCGACGGCACCACGCTCACCTACGGGCAACTGGACCGGTTCCACCGCGGGCTTGCCGCCGCGTTCGCCGACGCGGGCGTCCGCAAGGGCGACGTCCTCGCCCTGCACAGCCCGAACACCATCGCCTTCCCGACGGCGTTCTACGCTGCCACGCGCGCGGGGGCGTCGGTCACGACCGTGCACCCGCTCGCCACACCCGAGGAGTTCGCCAAGCAGCTGCGGGACAGCGCCGCGAACTGGATCGTGACCGTGTCGCCCCTCCTGGAGGCGGCGCGGCAGGCCGCCGAGCTCGCCGGTGGGGTGCGGGAGATCTTCGTCTGCGACAGCGCTCCGGGGCATCGCTCACTGATCGATCTGCTCGGCTCGACCGCGCCCGAACCGGAGATCGACATCGACCCGGTGACGGACGTCGCGGCCCTGCCGTACTCCTCCGGGACGACCGGCATACCCAAGGGGGTGATGCTCACCCACCGGTCCATCGCCACCAATCTGGCACAGCTGGTGCCCTTCTTGCCGATGGGCGAGGGCGAGCGCATCCTCGCGGTGCTGCCCTTCTTCCACATCTACGGGCTGACGGCCCTGATGAACGCGCCCCTCAGGCAGGGCGCCACCGTCGTCGTACTGCCCCGCTTCGACCTCGACACCTTCCTCGCGGCCATCGAGAAGCACCGCATCAGCGGCCTCTTCGTGGCGCCGCCGATCGTGCTGGCCCTGGCCAAGCACCCGGCCGTCGCGCGGTACGACCTGTCGTCCCTGAAGTACATCGTCTCCTCCGCCGCGCCCCTGGACGCCAAGCTCGCGCTGGCCTGCGCCGAGCGGCTCGGACTGCCGCCCATCGGCCAGGGCTACGGGATGACGGAACTGTCTCCCTGCACGCACCTGGTCCCCGTGGACGCCGCCCAGGACGCGCCCCCGGGAACGGTCGGCAGGCTCGTCCCGGGCACGGAGATGCGCATCGTCTCCCTCGACGACCCCGACAAGGACCTGGGCGTCGGGGAGGCGGGCGAGATCGTCATCCGCGGTCCCCAGGTCATGAAGGGCTATCTGGGGCAGCCCGACGCCACCGCCGCGATGATCGACCCGGGCGGCTGGCTGCACACCGGAGACGTCGGTCACGTGGACACCGAGGGCTGGCTGTTCGTGGTCGACCGCGTCAAGGAGCTCATCAAGTACAAGGGCTTCCAGGTCGCGCCCGCCGAACTGGAGGCCCTGCTCCTCACCCACCCCGGCATCGCGGACGCCGCGGTCATCGGGGTCTACAACGAGGACAACAACGAAGTCCCGCACGCCTTTGTGGTGCGCCAGCCGTCCGGGGCCGGCCCGGCCGGTCCGGCGGCGGACCTCTCCGACGTCACCGGCCTCTCCGAAGGCGAGGTGATGATGTACGTCGCCGAGCGCGTCGCCCCGTACAAGAGGGTCCGCGGCGTCACCTTCATCGACGCCGTCCCACGTGCGGCCTCCGGAAAGATCCTGCGCCGGGAACTGCGAGGCCTGTCATGACCGTTGAACCGGTTGTCCGCGTGGCGCACGACCGCGCCGTCACCACGCTCACCCTCGACTCGCCCGCCAACCGCAACGCCCTCTCCGCCGCTCTCGTGGGGGAGCTCGCGGACGGGCTCACCCGGTGCGGCAAGGACCGTGACGTCCGCGCCGTAGTCCTCGCCCACACGGGGAACACGTTCTGCGCGGGCGCCGACCTGCGCGACCCCCCGCACCCGGACGCGCTCGTCGCCCTGCTGCGGCAGATCGTCGAGCTGCACAAGCCCGTGGTGGCCCGGGTGACGGGCCATGTGCGGGCGGGCGGACTGGGACTCCTCGGAGCCTGCGATCTGGCGATCGCCTCCAAGGAGGCCACGTTCGCCTTCACAGAGGTACGCATCGGCGTCGCGCCCGCCGTGATCTCCCTTCCCCTGCTGCCCCGGACGGACCCCCGCGCCCTTGCCCGCTACTACCTCACGGGCGAACGTTTCGACGCGGCGGAGGCGGTACGGACGGGACTCCTGACGGCGACCGGCGACGACGTCGACGTCACCCTGGAACCCGTCCTGGACGGCCTGCGCCGCGCCTCCCCCCAAGGCCTGGCCGAGACGAAACGGCTGCTCACGGCTAGGGTGCTGGAGGCCTTCGACCGGGACGCGGGCGCCCTGACCGCGCTCTCGGCCGAACTGTTCTCCTCCGCGCAGGCCCGCGAGGGGATGACGGCCTTCCTCGAACGACGGGATCCCGCATGGGTGGTGTGAGCACGACGGAAGCCGCGGAGCGCGTGGAGCCCACGGACGCGACCACGGACGCCACGGACGCGACCACGGACGCGACAGAGCCTGCCGAAATCGCCCCCCGCAGTCCCCGGCTTCCGCACGTTCCCAAGCAGGACCGCAGCCGCGCCACCCGGCAGCGGCTGCTCGCGGCCGCCGTGGCCTGTCTCGCCGAGCACGGCTGGGCGGGCTCCACGGTCTCCGTCGTCGCCGAGCGCGCGGGAGTGTCCCGGGGGGCCGCCCAGCACCACTTCCGCACCCGCGAGGACCTGTTCACCGCGGCGGTGGAGTACGTCGCCGAGGAGCGTTCCACCGCTCTGCGCGCCCTGTTCCCGGAGGGTGCCGCCGACCGCCGCGAGGTGGTCGCGGCCCTGGTCGACCTCTACACCGGCCCCCTCTTCCGCGCCGCCCTCCACCTCTGGGTCGCCGCCTCCAACGAGGAGCAGCTCCGCCCGAGGGTCACCGAGCTGGAGGCCCGCGTGGGCCGCGAGACCCACCGGATCGCCGTGGAACTGCTCGCCGCCGACGAATCCCGCCCCGGCGTACGCGAAACGGTCCAGGGACTCCTGGACATGTCCCGCGGCCTCGGCCTCGCCAACCTCCTCACGAACGACGGGGGGCGACGGGAACGGGTGGTGGCGCAGTGGGGCGTACTGCTGGACGAGGCGCTGGGCTGAGCCCCGCCGACGTCACGGACCGAGGCGCTCCGCCCGCCAGCTGCCGTCCGGCTCCGCCACGTACAGCAGCCGGTCGTGGAGGCGGTTCTCGCGGCCCTGCCAGAACTCGACCGTCCGGGGGGCGATGCGGAAGCCGCCCCAGTGCGGGGGCACGGGGACCTGCTCACCCTCCGGGTAGCGGGCGCTCAACTCCTCGTAGGCGGCGTCGAGCTCGTCCCGGGAGGAGATGACCGAGGACTGGGGGCTGGCCCACGCGCCGAGCTGGGAGCCGTGCGGGCGGGTGCGGAAGTACGCGGCGGTCTCGTCGCGTCCGGTGCGCCGCGCCGTTCCGGTGACGATGACCTGGCGGGCCATCGGGTGCCAGGGGAAGAGCAGCGAGACGTACGGGTTCTCGGACAGCTCGCGGGCCTTGCGGGAGTCGTAGTTGGTGTAGAAGACGAAGCCCTGCTCGTCGTACTGCTTGAGCAGCACCGTGCGTGAGCTGGGCCGGCCCTCCGCGTCCGCCGTGGAGACGATCATCGCGTTCGGCTCGTACACCATGCCCTGCACGGAGGCCTGGGCGGCCTGCTTGAACCAGCGGGCGAACTGGTCCATGGGATGGGCGGCGAGATCGGCCTCGACGAGCCCCTCGGCGCGGTAGTGGGCCCGCATCGCGGCGGGGTCGGCGGCGAGTTCTTCGGCGTCGCCCGTGGCCTCTGCGGCGGCGGCTTCCGCAGCGCGCAGAACGAGGGGCTCGTCGGCGGATTCATCCGGGAGGCGGTCGCGGTCGGTCACGCGGTCATCTTGCCGTATCCCGGTACGGCATCGAGTGACAGTGGGTGGCACTGAGTGCCGCAGGGCCTCCCCAAAGGTGGCACTCGGGGATATGGTGCTGCCACGCTTGCGGTGGGATGACCGCCGGCCGCACGGGGCATCACCGGGAAGACGTACCGGACCGCGAGTCCACGAGCCGACCGTGGAGCCGGACGTCGACCACCCATCACCGACGCACGGTTTCCCCTTCCGACCGCAAGACCCGCCTCCGCCGACACACCCACCATCACCCCCCCATGAACCCCCCGTCGTACACATCACGAGGAGCCGCCTGATGTCCGACTTCGTACCCGGACTCGAAGGAGTCGTCGCGTTCGAGACGGAGATCGCCGAACCGGACAAGGAGGGCGGCGCACTCCGGTACCGGGGCGTCGACATCGAGGATCTGGTCGGCCACGTCTCCTTCGGAAACGTGTGGGGCCTCCTCGTAGACGGCGCCTTCAACCCCGGACTGCCGCCGGCCGAGCCGTTCCCGATCCCCGTCCACTCCGGCGACATCCGCGTCGACGTCCAGTCCGCGCTCGCCATGCTCGCCCCCGTCTGGGGCCTCAAACCCCTCCTCGACATCGACGAGGCCAAGGCCCGCGAGGATCTCGCCCGCGCCGCCGTCATGGCCCTCTCCTACGTCGCCCAGTCCGCCCGCGGCCAGGGCCGGCCCATGGTTCCGCAGAGCGAGATCGACAAGGCGCACTCCGTCGTCGAACGCTTCATGATCCGCTGGCGTGGCGAGCCCGATCCCAAGCACGTCGCGGCCGTGGACGCCTACTGGACGTCCGCCGCCGAGCACGGCATGAACGCGTCCACCTTCACCGCCCGCGTCATCGCGTCGACGGGCGCGGATGTCGCCGCCGCCCTCTCCGGCGCCGTCGGGGCCATGTCCGGGCCGCTGCACGGCGGCGCGCCCTCCCGCGTCCTCGGCATGATCGAGGAGATCGAGCGCACGGGCGACGCGGAGGCCTACGTCAAGAAGGCCCTCGACAAGGGCGAACGCCTGATGGGCTTCGGCCACCGCGTCTACCGCGCCGAGGACCCGCGCGCCCGTGTCCTGCGCCGTACCGCCCGCGAGCTCGGCGCCCCCCGCTTCGAGATCGCCGAGGCGCTGGAGAAGGCGGCCCTGGAGGAGCTCCACGCGCGCCGCCCGGACCGCGTCCTGGCGACGAACGTCGAGTTCTGGGCCGCGATCATGCTCGACTTCGCCGAGGTCCCGGCGCACATGTTCACATCGATGTTCACCTGCGCCCGTACGGCAGGCTGGTCGGCGCACATCCTGGAGCAGAAGCGCACGGGACGGCTCGTACGGCCGTCCGCGCGCTATATGGGCCCCGGTCCGCGCAGCCCCCAGGAGATCAAGGGCTACGAGGACATCGCGCACTGAGCGCACTGAGTGCGCTCAGTGCATTGAGCCCTCTGAGCCCACTCACCGGGTCTGCCGGTCATCACGCGGGGGTGAGCAGCTCCGCGTGATGACGGGTGGCGACCAGTGGGTGGGCCCGCAGCTTGCCCTTCAGCTCGTTGAAGCCGTACTCCGCGAACAGAGGGTTCGCCGGGTCGTCGGTGACGCCGGGTGCGGCGGAGGCGTGCGGGAAGGGCAGCGGCTCCACGCGCGCGTCCAGGCGCGGGTTGTAGAAGAAGGGCACGGAGAACCGCTCGGTGGCCCCGGGCGGACTGACGACCCGGTGGTTGGTGGCGACGAGGTACCCGTTGGTGGCCACTTCCAGCAGCTCGCCCAGGTTGACCACGAACGCTCCCGGCAGCGGCGGCACCTCGTGGAAGAGGCCGTCCTCGCGCTGCACCTGAAGGCCGCCGACCTGGTCCTGGAGCAGCAGCGTCAGGAATCCGTAGTCCTTGTGCGCGCCCACGCCCTGGTCGGCGCCGTCGCCCGCGCTGCCCGGATACCGTACGAGCTTCAGATGCGGATGGGCCCGCTCGCCGAAGACCGGCTCGTAGAAGTCGGCGGGCGCCCCGATCGCGGTGAGCAGCTCGCGCAGCAGGCGGGCCGCGACCGAGCTGAGCCGGTCGATCCACGCCAGCGCGGCGGTCCGCAGCTCCGGCAGCGCGGCCGGCCACTGGTTGGGCCCCTCCAGCCACCAGTAGGCGGGCTCGCCCGGACCGGGCCTGCGCGCGGGCCGCTCGGCCCCTATGTCGAGCTGGTCCCGCCAGTCCCGGCTGCCGCCCGTGCGCTCGTCGCCGGTGCGCGTGTACCCGCGGAAATGCGGCGAGTTGACGTTGTCGAGGGCGAGCCGCTCGGCCTCGGGCAGCGCGAAGAACCGGTGCATGGCGTCGAGCAGGGCGGCGGTCTCGCCCTCGGTCACCCCGTGCCCGACGAGCTGGAAGAAGCCCACGTCGTGGGCGGCGCTGTGCAACTGCGCGTGCAGCAGGGCACGGGCCTGGGGGCCGCGGTCGGCCGCGGAGAGATCGATGATCGGAAGCTGCTGGTACGGCCGGTGCTGCCGGCTCCGCTGGTACTGAGCAGAAGACGTGTTCGTCGTCATGAGGTGCGTCCGCAGGGTGTACGGGTGCCCGGGCGGCCGCCAGGGGTGGGGCGGGGGCCACGGGTGCCAAGGGGAAGAGGGGGCCGAGGTCAGGAAGAAGCCTGACAGCCCATGCTTGTGACGCGCACGAAGTCCACGTGCCGGCGTCGAACGAGCATCGGAAGCATGGCCCAAGAGTACTGCGGACCCCGCGAAACGCATGTGCCCCACCTCACATGCCCTGCGAAACGCAGACGACCCGCGAGCTCGGGTTCCCCCGCCTCGCGGCGGAGGAGCCGGCCGGACATACCGGCGAGCTCGCGGGTCGGGTGACTGCTTGGGATTGGGGCCGGCTGCGCGCTCACTTCAAGCGCTGGTCCGGCACCGCACTGGATGTGGTGACGGGCCGCTAGCCCGCAGCCACCTCGCTGGTCCGGGTTTCATACATGTACCCGATCACCTCCTTTCGGCGTGCAGCCCACCCTAGGAACCGATCGAACGCGGCTCAACCGGTTTTTCGAACCTGGTGCCGTACGCGTATCCGTCAGCCCGCTGGAGCAGGCGCAGGTTCTTGTGGCTGGTGCCCGCGTGGCCGCCTGGGACGGGAATGCTGTGGCACCCGTTGGCGCGGACAGAGAGGTGCACTCCCTCCGCGGCAACTGAAGCAGCCGCGTCGGGGTGTCGCCGTACGCGTGCTGGTGACATGCATACGGTCTCCCCTCGCCCATGTCCCATACCGGCTGCGCCGTCCAGCGAAGTGGCGCCCCTGCGGCCCGTTTCGTCCCTGCTCCCGGGGTTGTCTGCTGCCGCAGGTTCCAGAGCCTGCCGCTGAGGAAGCACGGCAGGGTGGGTCTCCTCACCTGTATGGAACGTAGTCGTCGAACTCACCTCGATTCACGGTGACGACTGGGGCTGGTCAACCATGGGTGGGAGCGGCTGACCTGCCGAACCACCTGGAACGAGACGCTAGTGATCGTGGATCTGCCTGTGGCGCAGACCGCATGAAGGCATCCGTTTGTGCGAATTGAGGTGAATCGTCGAACGGGTGGCCGGAGCGGCTGCTAGGCAGGCGTATGGGACGGCCACTTCATGATCTCCAGCTCGGGTGCGCAGGGCGGCGAGTTGAGGCGACCGGAGGGAGTCGGGCGCTGGGCGGGTGTGTCCAGTGGTGCGATTTCTGGGGCTGAGGGGGCGGAATCCCTGCGTACAACGATTTCGTCCAATCTTTGGGGAACACGATGTGGGCTGGGTCACGTTCGAGTTGAATGAAGGCGAGTGAGCGAACTGTCTCGCCGTACGTGCGGACGCAGCCTGCAGGGGGTCCAGGTGAGTGCTTCCCGGCGTAGTGGGACCACCGACGAGCTGGGGCCGGACGAGCCCGAGCCGGCTGGTTCCGATCTGCTTGCCGCGCTGTTGGACGGGATGGACGCGGCGCTGTGCGCGTTCGACGCCGATGGGGTCGTCACTCATTGGAACCGCGAGGCCGAGCGGATTCTCGGCTGGACCGCGGCCGAGGCCGTGGGGCGGCGCGGGTTCGCCGGGTGGGCCGTGCGGACCGCGGACGCCGAGGAGGTCGAGGCACGGCTGCTGTCCGTCATGGAGGCACCTGGGCGCCAGGTGCACGAGTTCGCGCTGCTGACCAAGGACGGCGGGCGCGTGCTCGTACGGACCCAGTCCGCCGCCGTGCGCGGAGCCGACGGGAAGCCCGCCGGGGTGTACTGCGCCTTCAGCGAGGTGCACGCGCAGATCGATCTAGAGCGGTCCATCGCCCTGAGCGAGGCGTTGTTCGAGGACGCCAGCTGGGGTGTGGTCCTGGTCGACGCGGACCTGCGGCCCGCCGTCGTCAACGCGCACGCGGCCCGAGCCCTGGGGATCGGGCGTACGGCGGTGCTCGGACGGCCGCTGGGGGAGCTGCTCTCCCAAGGGGTCGAGGAACTGGAGAGCGCGCTCACGCACGTGCTCGCCGAGGGTGCGCCGCCCGCGCCCGCCGAGATGTGGGTGAGCGTGCGCTCGACCGAGGGCGAGAAGCGGCGGTGCTGGCGCAGCGGGTTCCTGCGGCTCGCCTCGCCGCTCACGGAAGAACCGGTTCCGCTCGGGGTCGGGTGGCTCTTCCAGGATGTGACCGAGGCCAAGCACACCGAGCAGGAGGCGGCCCTGCTGCGGTTCAGGGCCAACCAGCTGCACCGGGCCGCACGGGCGGCGGCCGAGTGCGAGGACCCCGGGGAGGCCGCCACCGTCCACCTCGACTTCGCGCTCGCCGGGTTCGCCGACCACGCGCTGATCGACCGGGTCGCGAGCGGGTGGCCGACGGGGGACGACGAGGGGCCCGTACGGCTGGTACGCGCCGTCACCACGCCCGCCGGGGCGCCCGGGCCCAGCCTGCTCACCGGGAAGGCCGGACTGCCCGTGCGGTACGCCGAGGGGCATCCCGCGCTCCAGTGCGTGGAGCGGGCCGGGTCCGTGCGGGCCAGCTCCGGTGAGATCACCCCCGAGCGGATGCGGGAGTGGGCCACGGCCCGCCAGTGGCCGCCGGACTCGGTGCACGCCCTGTGCGCGGTCCTGCGCAGCCGGGGGCGCACGCTGGGCGTCGTGACGTTTCTGCGGGGTGCGGGGCGCAGCCAGTTCGAGCGCACGGACGCGATGTATGCGGAGGACGTGGCGGTACGCATCGCCATGGCGCTGGATCTGGAGGGGCTGGCGGGACGGACGTAGCACCGCCACGCGCTTCCCACCCGGTCGGCCCAATGACGGTGAAAGATCTTGCTCGGCTCAGCGGCGGTGAAAGATCTCGCTCGGTCCAGCGGCGGTGAAAGATCTCGCTCGGCTCAGCGGCGGTAGAAGATCCGGTCGCCGTACTCCGTCATCACCCGGCTGTTCCACTCGTGGCCGCCGTCGACGTTGCCCGAGCGGAGCAGGGGCGGCTCGATGCCCCGGTCGGCCAGCGCGCCCGCGGCCGTGGCCATGACGGCCTGGAGGAGGGCCGTCGTGACCACCGTGGAGGCGGGAGCGAAGGGCGCCTCGATCGTCTCCAGGGTCAGTTCCGCGTCCCCGACCGCGATCTTCGAGTCGAGGACGATGTCGCAGTGGTCCTTCAGGTACGTCCCCGAGACGTGCCGGGACTGCGTCTCCGAGGCGTAGGCGACCGAGGTGACGCCGATGACCTTCATGCCCAGGGTCCGCGCTTTCATGGCCATCTCGACCGGGAGCGCGTTGCGGCCGGACAGGGAGATGATCACGAGTACGTCGCCGGCGCGGACCGGGCTGGAGTCCAGGACCGCGCTCGCGAGGCCGTCGACCCGCTCCAGGGCCGAGCCCAGCGTCGCCGGCATGACGTCGACACCGACCACGCCCGGCACGGCGAGCAGGTTCATCAGGGCCAGACCGCCCGCGCGGTAGACGACGTCCTGCGCGGCGAGCGAGGAGTGCCCGGCGCCGAAGGCGAAGAGCCGTCCGCCGCCCGCGACGGTGTCGGCGATCAGGGCGCCGGCCGCCTCGATGTCTCCCGCGTCCTCGTCCCGCACCTGCTGGAGCAGGCCGATCGCCGCGTCGAAGAACTGCCCGGCCAGCTTGCGGTCGCTCATCGGCGAAGCCCCTTATAAGTCTCGTCGGCGTCGGGTGGGCGCTGGGTCACGCTTTGTGCCGCGGATCACGTTGCGGTCTGGACCAGCGCGCTGTCAATACGGCCTGCGGAGGTGTCCGCGGAGGCACCCCGTGGGGCGTCCGCAGGGGTACCCGTAACTCCGTGGTTTCAACGGCGAGGCACGCTTGTCAGTGGTATGCGTCAGAATTGAGTTCAGGGCCAGCGCACACGCCGGTGAGCCACCGAGCCTTCGGCAGAGCTAATCAAGGGGCACGTATGTCCGGACTGATCGACACCACGGAGATGTATCTCCGCACCATCCTCGAGCTGGAGGAGGAAGGCGTGGTCCCCATGCGCGCCCGGATCGCGGAGCGGCTCGACCAGAGCGGGCCGACGGTCAGCCAGACGGTGGCGCGTATGGAGCGCGACGGTCTGGTGGCGGTCGCCACCGACCGGCACCTGGAGCTCACCGAGGAGGGCCGTCGCCTCGCCACTCGCGTGATGCGCAAGCACCGCCTCGCGGAGTGCCTGCTCGTCGACGTGATCGGTCTGGAGTGGGAGCAGGTGCACGCCGAGGCGTGTCGCTGGGAGCACGTGATGAGCGAGGCGGTGGAGCGGCGCGTGCTGGAGCTGCTGCGCCACCCGACCGAGTCGCCGTACGGCAACCCGATCCCCGGACTGGAGGAGCTCGGTGAGAAGGACGGCGCCGACCCGTTCCTGGACGAGAGCATGGTGTCGCTGGCCGAGCTCGACCCCGGCCTGGACGGCAAGACCGTCGTCGTACGCCGGATCGGCGAGCCCATTCAGACGGACGCGCAGCTGATGTACACGCTGCGGCGCGCGGGTGTGCAGCCCGGCTCCGTGGTGAGCGTGACGGAGTCGGCGGGCGGCGTGCTCGTCGGCAGCGGTGGTGAGGCGGCGGAGCTGGAGTCGGACGTCGCGTCCCACGTGTTCGTCGCCAAGCGCTGACATCCGGTGATCGCGGGAGGCCTCGCACCCCGGGTGCGGGCTTCCCGGCCCTGAGCCCGCGAGGGGCAGCTCCCGGGGGTGGGCCACGGGGTCCGGCATCCGCCGAACCCCGGGTCGACCTCCGGGCGCCCGCCGACCGTCGTGGGCCGGTGGCGGCCTGGCTTGCCTGTCGTGGATTCGTGGCGACCCGGCTCGCTCGTCGTGGGCCGGTGGCGCTCCGGACTGCGTACCGCGCGTCGGGGACGACCCGGCACTCCGTTCGACGCGCCGGGCGCGGGCGTGGGCGCCATGGCGCAGGTCGCTCGCCGTGGAGCGTGTCGTCCGCCTGCGATGACCCAACACTCCACCCCCTTCCCGCACCTCCGTCGACTCACCTCGGTCATGTCAACTCCCGTGACGACAGGGGTAGTTGTGATGTTTTCGCTACATGGCCGAAACCAAGATTCAGTGTGCGGAATCGCAGCGCCCGGACCGTTTGCGTGCGAGGCTGGCCCGTGAGGCATATGACCTGAGGGCTCTTGACCGTGTCCAAGAGGGATGTCGCACGGTTGGGGAGGGGGCGGGGAGAATGTGCCGTAGATGTGGAGAGGGCCCCGGCGCCTTACGGCGCCGGGGCCTGTCCTCCCCTGTGCTGACCCGGAGCCCCGAGCTCCCAGGGTCATCCCCTTCGGACCAATTTCCCCGAGCGGTCCGCCTCCCGCTGAAGATCTCCCCTCGGCGGCGGCGGTCAATCCCCGAGCGTGGTCACTCGAACGAGGGGTGTTGCCCCCGAGAGGAGTATTTTCGAATACCCATTCGATAATCTGGCGGCGTATCACAGGCAAATCGGGTACACGTAGAGCAGCACATCAGCAGACTCAGCGGCACGGCAGCAGCAGGAAGCGGCAGGAAGCGGTTACGAGTGGACCGGCCGGCTCGAGCGGGAGCGAGCGGTCCGAGCGAGCTAGGGGGGTGCCAGACCTATGGTGCGGCGCATCGACGTGACGGGCGCGGGCGGTCTACGCCTCGCCGCCTGGGAGTTCGCCGATCCTCCCAAGACCGACCCTCCCAGGACCCCGCCCGCCCCCGGCGTGCTGCTTCTGCACGGCCTCATGGGCCGCGCCTCCCACTGGGCGTCCACCGCCCGCTGGCTCTCCGAGCGGCACCGCGCCGTCGCCCTCGACCAGCGCGGCCACGGCCAGAGCGACAAGGCGCCGGAGGGGCAGTACACGCGAGAGGCCTACGTCGAGGACGCCGAGGCCGCTCTCGAGCAGCTGGGTCTCGCCCCGACCGTCCTCATCGGCCACGCGATGGGCGCGCTGACCGGCTGGCAGCTCGCCGCCAAGCGCCCCGACCTCGTCCGCGGGCTGATCATCTGCGACATGCGGGCCTCGGCGTTAGGGGCCGCGTCGCAGCGTGAGTGGGAGGACTGGTTCAAGGCCTGGCCCATGCCCTTCGCCACGCTCGCCGACGTACGGAAGTGGTTCGGCGAGGACGACCCCTGGGTGGAGCGCCCGAACCCGTCCCGCGGCGAGTTCTACGCAGAGGTGATGCACGAGTCCGCCGACGGCTGGCGCCCGGTCTTCGAACCCGAGCAGATGCTCAAGTCCCGCCAGACCTGGGTGTACGACGCCCACTGGGAGGAGCTCGCCCAGGTCCAGTGCCCCGCACTGGTCGTACGGGGCCTCGACGGCGAGCTCGGCCGGGCCGAGGCCCAGGAGATGGTCCGCGTACTGCCGCACGGCCAGTACGCGGAGGTGGCCGACGCCGGTCACCTCGTGCACTACGACCAGCCGGAGGCGTGGCGTGCCGCGATCGAGCCCTTCCTCGACGGCGTACTCACCGGCCAGGACCGCTAGGCCCTGTCGTCAAATTCCCGTCGTCCGCCCGGCGGGGGGCAGACGGGAATGTGACGGCAGGGCCTAGGGCCCGTCCGGCGGATCATGCCGCGGGCGCGGGGCGCCGACCGGACAGCTCGTCCTCCCCGTCGGCCTCCCCGTCGGCTCAGCCCTTGCTGACCGCCGCCAGGATCTCCGGCAGCCGCCGGGCCGTCCGCGGCGCCGCCATCCGCAGCCCGAACACCGTGATCAGCGCCCCGTATCCGGCCCCCAGTGGCAGCAGGAGCCAGCTCCACTTGTGCCCGTCCGCCGACACGTTCAGCCAGATCGTGAGGGCGATGACAGGAGCGGTCAGCAGCGCCGCCGAGACCATTCCGCCGAAGATGGCGATCCAGGCGAGGCCCGTCTGCCCGGGGGCCACGTTCTTGTAGCCCTCCTGCGGGATCGAGTACGGGAAGCGGGCCGAGGACCAGGCGCCGGTGGCCAGCATCGCGCCGAGCAGCGCGAAGGACAGGCCGAGCACCTCGGGCAGCTTGGACCAGTCGCCGAGCATCGCCGTCGTCAGCACGGTCACGAGCGTCGCGTACGGCAGGGTGATCATCAGCAGCGCCAGCGCACGCCCACGCAGTTCGACGTACGCGTCGTGCGGGGACGCGATGGTCATCGCGACCATCCAGAACGCGGAGGTGTCCTGACCGAACTGGTTGTACATCTGGATGCCGAGCATCCCGGCCGCGAAGCACGCGAAGTAGATCGAGCCGGTGCCCTGCAGGGCGTTGAACACGGGCACGATCAGCCCGATCGCCAGCGAGGTCACCCACGCGGCCTTCGTCTTCGGGTCGCGCCACACGTACCGCAGACTGCGCTCCATCACGGTCCCGGTGCGCCCCGAGGGCAGCAGCCGACGCAGCCCGCCCGTCGGGACCCGCTCCCGCGCCGCGGTTTCGCCCGCCTGCAACGTCGACCCGTCCGGCGAGGTCATCAGCCGGGTCAGGTGCCTCGACCAGAGTGCCAGCAGCCCCACCAGCGCCGCCACGCTCAGGAGGAGTTGGGCGACCCCCGCCCCGTACGAGCCCCTGCTCATCGAGTCCACGGCGCCGATCGCCGACCCGGGCGGCACCCAGCGCAGCACGTCCGCCGCCGGGTCGAGCCGGGACAGTCCGCCCGCCGAACCGAGCCGCTGCGCGCCGAAGTTGACGAGCTGCGCGCCGATCGCGATGACGAGGCCGCTCAGTACGGCCAGGTCGCGGCCCTTG
Organism: Streptomyces sp. NPDC058086; assembly: GCF_042885015.1. Taxonomy (NCBI): domain Bacteria; kingdom Bacillati; phylum Actinomycetota; class Actinomycetes; order Kitasatosporales; family Streptomycetaceae; genus Streptomyces; species Streptomyces sp. NPDC058086. Next base: position 37,716 of record NZ_JBHVST010000025.1, read on the forward strand.
CGGCTGGACAGCAGCCGGATGTTGGCGGCGGCGACGGCCCGCGCGAGGGCCACACAGACGAGCAGCGCCAACGGCACGGCCACGACCCCGGTGACGTACGCAGCCGTGCCGTGCGCCACGGAGATCAGGGAACCGACCAGCAGGCACAGGGTGAACAGCGGTCCGATACCGACCAGCGAGGCCACGAGCAGCGCCCGGACCAGCGGGTGCGGTCGCAACGGCAGCATGACGAGCCGGGTCGGGTCGAGGGTCTCGTCGCCGCTGGGGAAGAACAGCGGCATCACGGCCCAGCCGAGTGCCATGACCGCGATCAGCAGGACGGTGACGGACGCGGCGTGCGCGTTGCCGCGCAGGGCGACGAGGCCGAGCAGTTGGAGGGCGGCGAAGAGGAGGACGACGACGACCGAGGTGATGTACGCGGCCCGCCGCCCGGCCGACTGCCGCAGCCCGTTGCGCAGCAGCGACAGCTTCAGCCGTACGACGACGGGGGTGATGGAGGCCTCGGAGACACCCGTGCTCATCGCGTCGCCCCGCCGCCCAGCCAGTCCAGGTCGGACCCGCGGTCGCGGCCCTGTGCGCCGACCAGTTCAAGGAACGCCTGCTGGAGGGAGGGCGCGTCGCCGCGGACCTCCGCGAGCGGGCCGTGCGCGCGGATGCGCCCCGCGACCATGACGGCCACCCAGTCGCACAGCGATTCGACGAGTTCCATGACGTGAGAGGAGAAGACGACCGTGGCGCCCGATGCCGTGTAGCGCTCCAGGACGCCGCGGATGGTCTGCGCGGAGACGGGGTCGACGCCCTCGAACGGCTCGTCGAGGAAGAGGACCTCGGGGTTGTGGAGGAGAGCGGCGGCGAGGCCGATCTTCTTGCGCATGCCCGTCGAGTAGTCGACGACGAGTTTGTGCTGGGCGCCCGCGAGGTCGAGGACGTCGAGGAGCTGGGTGGTGCGCTTGTCGACCTCGGCGCCGGGCAGGCCGCGCAGCCGGCCGGTGTAGGCGAGGAGCTCACGCCCGGAGAGCCGTTCGAAGAGCCGCAGGCCCTCGGGGAGTATGCCGATCCGGGCTTTCACCGCCGCCGGGTCGCGCCACACGTCATGGCCGACGACCTCGACGCCGCCCTGGTCGGGCCTGAGCAGTCCGGTCACCATCGAGAGGGTGGTCGTCTTGCCCGCGCCGTTGGGCCCTACGAGCCCGATGAACCGCCCCGCGGGCAACTCCAGATCGATCCCGGCGACGGCGACCTGCTCCCCGAACCGCTTCCAGAGCCCGCGTACGCGTACGGCGGGAACGTCTGCCCCTGTTTGCTCGGCCATGTGAGCACCCTAAGGGGCAAGGTTTCAGGGGCGCGAGGAACTGCGCGACCAGCCACGACGAACCCGCGGCTCAAGAACGGCGCCGAACCACGGTCATCGATCCCTGCCGCACGCGTAGGCGAGCGGCGAGATCAGTTCCTCCGCATCCGGCAGCCACCGGTTCGCCGGCGTCGGCCGACAGGCCCACTGCACCGCACCTCGTGAACCGAACCGGGTGGGCGGAGCCGCCACGTACGAGCCTTCGCCCAGGGTGACCAGATCGAGGGAGGCGGGCGGCCAGCCCAGTCGGCGTACCAGGTCGGGGACCTTCGTCGCCGCGCCGGGAAGGACGAAGAAGTGCATGCGCCGGTCCGGCGTGCACGTCACCGGCCCCAGTGTCAGTTCCATCCGCTCCATGCGGGCGAGCGCGAGGAATCCGGCCGTCTCCGGCACATCGATCGCGTCGAACGTACGCCCGGTGGGCAGCAGGATCGACGCGTTCGGCTGCTTCGACCACATCCGGCGCGCGGCGGTCGCACTGCCCGTCGCCTGCGTCGCCCAGTCCTCGCGCGCCGCGTGTGCGCCCGGCGTGGGGCAGGTGGCCTCGCCGCAGGAGCAGCGTTGCATCCCGTCGACGGCCTCCAGCCACGTGCCCGGGAACACGTCCCAATGGCGCTCTTCGGCATATCGCACAGCGGTGTCAAGCAATGATTCGCCACGCTGCTTCGGGATTTGGACGGCCTCGGGCCCCGCGATGGTCTCTTCCACGATGAACACAACTCTAGCTGCCACAAGGGGTTACGGGGGTCCCGTGCGCGGGGGAGGGGCATCGTTCCCGCGTGTGGGGCGCATGGATGCACGGGCGGGGGCGCGCAGGGGGAACGGCAGCGGGCGGTGGGTATCCAGGGGTGGGGTCGGGGCAGCCGCCTTTACTCCGGCAATCCTCACATGTCTCGCATCTTCGGTATGTCGGCGGGGCATTGATCTTCATGGCCGACTTCCTTCGCTGCGGTTGGCCGATGAGGACACGTCAACTCGGTGCGTGGGCAGGCACCGCAGCCACAGGGGGTACGCCATGGCCGCAAGGCCTCTCGTCGCCAGGCAGCCGAACGAACGGCTGCAGGCGCTCATCCAGGAAGCGGGCTGTTCCAACGCCGGCCTGGCCCGTCGGGTCAACATGTGCGGCGCCGAGCACGGCCTCGATCTGCGCTACGACAAGACGTCGGTGGCGCGCTGGCTGCGCGGTCAGCAGCCGAGGGGACGCGCTCCCGCGATCATCGCCGAGGCGCTCGGCCGCAAGCTGGGCCGTGCGGTCACGATCGACGAGATCGGCATGGCCAACGGCAAGAACCTCGCGTCGGGCGTGGGGTTGCAGTTCTCGCCGACCGTCCTCGGCGCCATCGAGCAGGTGTGTGAGCTGTGGCGCAGTGACGTCGGACGCAGGGACTTCCTGTCCGGCTCGTCCGTCGCCGCCTCCGCGCTCGTCGAGCCGAGCCGCGACTGGCTGATCTCCTCGCCGGACTCGCAGGTGGCGCGTGCGGCGGGCCCGCGCGTCGGGCTCTCGGACGTGGCGGCGGTCCGCGCGATGACCCAGGCGCTCACGGATCTGGACCACCAGTACGGCAGCGGGCATGTACGCCCGGTCGTCGTGCACTACCTCAACAGCGTGGTCTCCGGGCTGCTCGCGGGTTCGTACCGGGAGGGCGTCGGACGCGAACTCTTCTCGGCGGTCTCGCGGTTGACGGAGCTCGCGGGCTACATGGCCATCGACACCGGTCAACCGGGCCTCGCCCAGCGGTACTACATCCAGGCGCTGCGGCTCGCCCAGGCGGCCGGGGACCGGGGATACGGCGGGTACGTGCTGGCCGCGTCCATGAGTCACCTGGCGGCGCAGCTCGGCAACCCGCGCGAGATCGCGCAGTTGGCGCGCGCGGCGCAGGAGGGGGCGCGGGGGCGGGTGACACCGCGCGCGGAGTCGATGTTCCACGCCGCGGAGGCGCGCGGGCACGCCCTGATGGGCGACGCGCGCGCCGCTCAGGTGGCGTCCGGGCGTGCGATCACCGCGCTGGAGGGCGCCGACGCGGCCTCCGGGGACGACCCGACATGGATCGCGCACTTCGACGAGGCCTACCTCGCCGACGAGTTGGCGCACTGCCACCGTGACCTGGGTCAGGCGGAGGCCGCCGCGCGCTGCGCCGAGGAGTCCCTCGCCGGGCACCCGGAGTCGCGGGCCCGCCGCCGGGCCATCGGCTACGTCCTGCTGGCCACCGCGCAGGTCCAGCAGCGCGAGGTGGAACAGGCGTGCCACACAGGTCTGCGCGCGGTCGAACTTCTCGGCACGCTCCGCTCCAACCGCGGCGCCGAGTACCTGGACGACTTCCAGCAGCGTCTGGAGCCGTACCGGGACGAGGCGGTGGTGAGGGAGTTCGGGGCGCGGCTGGAGTTGCAGGCGGCGGCGTGAGCGGATCGTGTGTGTGCCGGTGAACACGCGGTGTGCACGGGTGTGAACGCCGGGCAAACAGGGGCGCCTGGAGTGGGAGGAGTCACATACAGCGCACGGTGGGGCGTATTCGTTACCCCGGTCACAGTGGGCGGGGGTAACGCCCTGTGCTGCGTGGCACGGGCGCGTGGGGACCCGGTAGCGTGAGCCGACGATTCCGAAGGTCCCCCATTAGTAGGAGTCCCGGTGACGCAGAGTGGACAGGGCGAGCAGCCCTCGGCGCGCACGGCGCGCGAAGGCATCGTGCTGCCCTCCGACGGCGGCGAGCCGCTGTTGCCGGGCATGACGGGCGACCGGGTCGTTCCGGCGGCCCCGGCGGGCGGTCAGACCTGGGACCAGCCGTGGGGACCGGACCCGTCGGCGGCACCGGCTCCGCAGCCGGCCGAGGGCTGGGGGGCGCCCGTGAACGGCACCCAGACCTGGAGCGGCTCCGAGCCGTCCCCGTCCAACGCCCCCGCCCCGGACTGGGGCGGTCACGACCCGTCCACCCAGACCTGGGCCGCGCCTGCGGAACCGGCGCAGGGCTGGGGCGCCGTCCCGGCCCAGCAGCAGGGCTTCCCGGCCCAGCAGGCACCCGGCGTCGGCCCGCTGCCGGCCGAGGGCACCCAGCAGCCGCCGTACAGGGACCAGCGGCCGTACGGGGACCAGCAGCCGCCGTCGTACGGCGGTCAGGAGACTTCCTCCTACGGCGGCCAGCAGGATCCGGCGTACGGCGGCCACCAGGGTGGTGCCGTACCCCAGCAGCAGCCCCAGGGCGCGCACGCTGCCGCGCTGCCGCCCGCCGTTCCCGGGGCGCTGCCGCCCGCCGTCGACGAGGGCGCCACGCAGTACATCCCGTCGGTTCCGGCCGCCCCCGAGGGCGCGACCCAGTTCCTGCCGCCCGTCCCCGCCTCGCCCGACGAGGGGGCCACGCAGTACATCCCGCCGGTGGGCCCGGGTGCGCTGCCGCCCGAGGTGACTTCGGGACCGCTGCCCCCGGCCGCGCACCCCGACGCCGAGGCCACGCAGTACATCGCCCCTGTGCCCGCGGAGCCGGGCGCTGCGCCGTACGGGATACGTCCGGGCGGCCCGGAGGACCGGCAGCCGCCCGCGGAGTTCGACAACCTGTTCCGCAGTGCGCCCGGCGCGCCGAGTGCGTCGGAGGGGCCCGCGTCCACGCAGCAGCTGCCGCGGTTCGAGGCCCCCGCCCCACACGCCCCGCAGACTCCGCACGCCCCGTATGCCGCGCAGGCCCCGGGGATGCCCGGAGCGCCGGGCGGGCGGGCCGCCACCCGGCGCGGCGCGGTCGACGACGGCGGCGGCGGTGGCCGCGGTGGACGGAGCCGCTCGCGCGTCCCGTTGATCGCGGGCGTCGGTATCGGCATCGTCGTGCTCGGTATCGGGGCCGGCGCCATGCTCAGCGGCGGCGGAGGCAGTGACAGCGGCAAGGACGGCAGCAGCAAGAACGTGTCGGCGACGGCCGGGGCCACGGACGGCTCGTCGTCGTCGGCGGCCGACCCGGCCAAGGCGCAGGCCGTCGCGCTGGACAAGCTCCTCGCGGACAGCAACAACAGCCGCGATTCGGTGATCAACGCCGTGGAGAACGTGAAGGCGTGCAACAACCTGGACCAGGCGGCCAGTGACCTGCGCGACGCGGCCAAGCAGCGGTCCGGACTGGTGACCAGGCTCTCCGGCCTCTCGGTCGACAAGCTCCCGAACAACGCCGAGCTGACCGCCGCGCTGAACAGCGCCTGGCAGGCCTCCGCGTCGGCCGACAACCACTACGCGGCCTGGGCCGACCAGGTCCAGGGCAGGAAGGGCTGCAAGAAGGGCCACGCCCGCACCACCGGCCAGACCGCGGCGGCCAACCAGGCCAGCGGCACCGCGAGCGCGCAGAAGGCGAAGGCCGCCAGGCTGTGGAACTCGATCGCCTCGACGTACGGACTGACGCGGCGCACGACGACCCAGCTGTGACCGCCCGGTCCGAGTGACTGCCCGGTCCGAGTGGCCGCGCGGTCCGAGTGGCCGCGCGGGCCGAGCCCGGGTCTCAGTTCGAGTCCGCGTTCTCCAGCGTCTTCGACACGTCGATGAACCCGTTGCGCTCCGAGGCCAGCTGACCCTCGCGTACGACCTGGAAGGTGACGTGGGCGTTGACCAGGCGCGGGAAGTCGACGGCCGCGATCAGGTCCTCGTAGCGCCAGCTGAGGGTCGGGGTGAGCCGGCCGGTGGTCACCTTGAGGCCGTTGTCGAGGGCGTGCCGGATCGCGAGCGAGGTCACCTTGCTGTCGCCGAGTGACTCGACGACCGACTTGAGCACGTTGTACGCGATCCAGGTGGTCTGCACGCCGGCGTCCGCGGGGTCGATCCGGTTGTCGCCGAAGGCCTCCTCTTTGATCACCTTGCGCATCGGGTCCCAGCGCGCGTCGCTCGCCACCGGGTACCAGCCGGTGACGTGCGTGCCCTCGTACGGGCTCGACTGGCCGCCGGTGGAGTCGATCAGGGACTGGTCGAGGCTGCCCAGCACCGTGCCCGTACCCACCTTCGGATAGTCCTGGCGGTCGCGCCGGAACGAGTCCATGAAGGTCTCCGTACGGTCCCCGAGCGCGGACACCACGCAGCCCTGCTTCAGCGGGTCCGAACTCGCGCGGCCGAGCGCGAGCTTCGTCTGCTCCGAGTACTCGGTCGCGTCCTCGGCGGCCCGCTGGTCGGTGGTGGGCGTGTGGCCCTCCGCCTTCAGACCGGCGTTGAGCAGCACCGGGAGCTGGTCGCCCGCGACGGTGTCGGGGCGCACGAGCGCCACCGGGCCGCACTTCTTGCCGAGCTGCTCCCCGAGACCGGCCAGCAGGGCGGGCTCGCCGCCGTTGATCGGATAGGAGAGCGGGCTCGAGAACTCGTCGTCGGTGACGCCGTAGCCGCCGATGTACGGGATGCCGGCGGCCTCCAGCGGGGCCAGGAAGGAACGGCCGTGCTGGCTGTAGGACCCGACGACCGCGACCACGTTCTCGTCGGCCGCGCGCCGGGCGCACTTCGCCGCGTACACGGTGTCGTTGTGGTCGTTGCAGGTCAGGACCTTGAGCTTGTGGCCGTTGATGCCGCCGTTCGCGTTGACCCAGCGTGCGTAGGCCTCGGCCATGGCGGGCATGCCGGGCTTGTTGGTGGCGGGGGTGTCCTGCGGCGCCCAGGTCATGACGGTGATGGGGTCGTCCCCGGAGCCCCCCGTGATACCGGGGACGGCCCCGCACCCGACAGCGATCGACGCACACGCCATCACCGCGCCCGCCATCAGCACTCTGGTCCTGACCTTCGTCGAGACTCTGGTCCCGGTCCGCTGGGGGCGGACGGGTGGGGTGGTGCGCGTGCGTCGCCTACCGGTCATGGACACGCACGATTCCGTCACATCACTAACCTGCGTGTGACCGGTGGTCAACGTGAGGTGACGTAGAGGTGAATTACGGGGGGCGCTGATCGCATTTTCGCGGAGAACGTACGATCGTCGACTGTGCAAGGTTCGGAGAACTCTTCCCGTCGCGGCCGTCGCTCCTCCACCATGGGCGGCATGCCACTGAACGACATGCCCTGGTGGCGCTGGCGCAGCAATGTGCGTTCCGCGCTGCACATGCTCTCCGACCCCGCCTTCCAACGTGATGTCTGGCTCGCCGGGATCGACGGGTACGGAGACGTCACCGACGCCGTGTACCGCCTGGTCGAGGACACCTGGCTGGACAACTGGTCCGCCGAGAAGTACGTCGGCACGATCTTCCGGGACTCCCAGGAGGCGGCCCTCGTCGACACCGCCGTGCTCCGCGTCCTGCGGATCATGCACCAGGTCGGGCCCGACGCACCCGTCTCCGCCTACCTCGACCACCAGGCGTGGCCGGAGGCACTGCGGGCGGCGCGCGACGCGCACGTACGCCTCGCGGTGAGCGACGGCGAGGATCCGGACACTCCGCCGCGGACGCTGGAGATCCTGCGGATCCTGACGCGGTCGGCGTAGCGGCCGGGGGCGGGACGCTCGGCGTAGCGCGTCCGCGTGGCGGGACGGTTCGTCCGGCGTGCTGCCTCGTATGGGACCCTGTCGTGCATGAATGATCAGTCCACCCGTGCCGCCGCGCCCGCCGAACAATATGTCCTGACCCTCTCCTGCCCGGACAAGCAGGGAATCGTGCACGCCGTGTCGAGCTACCTCTTCATGACCGGCTGCAACATCGAGGACAGCCAGCAGTTCGGCGACCACGACACGGGACTGTTCTTCATGCGCGTCCACTTCTCGGCGGAGGCGCCGGTGACCGTGGACAAGCTGCGCGCGAGCTTCGCGGCGATCGGTGACTCCTTCCACATGGACTGGCAGCTCAACCGGGCCGAGGACAAGATGCGGGTCGTGCTGATGGTCAGTAAGTTCGGCCACTGTCTGAACGACCTGCTCTTCCGCGCCCGGACCGGCGCGCTGCGCGTCGACATCGCGGCCGTGGTCTCCAACCACACGGACTTCGCCGAGCTCGTGGCCTCGTACGACGTCCCCTTCCACCACATCCCGGTGACGAAGGACACGAAGGCGCAGGCCGAGGCGCAGCTGCTCGAACTGGTCCGCTCCGAAGGGGTCGAACTGGTCGTGCTGGCCCGCTACATGCAGGTGCTCTCGGACGACCTGTGCAAGCAGCTCAGCGGCCGGATCATCAACATCCACCACTCCTTCCTGCCGAGCTTCAAGGGCGCGAAGCCGTACCACCAGGCGCATGCGCGCGGTGTGAAGCTGATCGGCGCGACGGCGCACTACGTCACCGCCGACCTCGACGAGGGGCCGATCATCGAGCAGGAGGTCGAGCGCGTCGGCCACGACGTGACGCCCGACGGGCTGGTCGCCATCGGGCGGGACGTGGAGTGCCAGGCGCTGGCGCGCGCGGTGAAGTGGCACGCCGAGCGCCGGATCCTCCTGAACGGCCGCCGCACGGTGGTGTTCGCGTAGGACACGCGGCGGCTTCACCCCCGGCCCCGGAGATCGTTTCGACCGCGGGCGGACGGGGGCGGCCTACATGCGGCTCAGGGACGCGGCGGCGAAGAGTACGTCCCTGATGGCCTCGCGGTCACCCACCTGACCCGCGGCCGCTTCCTCCGGCGACACGTGCCCCGCCGCCAACCGACAGAACTCCACCCCGTCCAGCGCGACATGCGCGACCTCGTGCTCGGCGGAGGCGACGCTCGCCGGGGAGTCGAGCGGGATCAGCCACTCGCCCCCACCGGAGCCCTCGATCTCCAGACGCAGACTGCGCCCGGGCGCCCCGGCGGCGACGAGCCGGCGGGGCGCCGGAGCCGACAGCCCCGCCCGCCGCCGCTCGGCGAGCGACACGGGCAGCATCCGCGCCGCCAGGTCGATCATCCGATGCAGATGACGTGGCGCGGGCGGCTCGTACGGATAGTCCACGGCGTCCGCGATGTCCCCCGCGTGCACCCAGCACTCGAAGGCGCGATCCAGCATCGAGTCGCTGAGCGGCAGTTCGAAAGCGCCGTACGACACGGCGAGCCGCCCGGAGCCTCCGCCCGCGAACGACACCGTACGGACGAGGTGGTGGCTCTGCTCCCGCCAGGGCGCGCGCACGGCCCGGGTGGGCGGGAAGTGCGAGGCACGCCAGTACGCCTCGGTGCGCTGCGAAGGGGTAGGGGTGCCCGCAGCCGCCCCCTTCGCCCCCTTCGCCCCCTTCGCCCCGGTCTTCCCGGTCGTCGCTCCGCCGAGCGGGTCCTCCAGGCCCAGCGCGACCCCCACCAGCCCGTCCACGGAGAGCAGATGCGCGATGACCCCGGCCACGGTCGTGCGCCGGCTCACGGGCCCGTCGCCCTCGAACCAGCGCAACCGCACCGGCGCGTGCCACTCCGCGTCTCCTATGTCCTGCAACAGCGCGTCGAGCCGCGCGGCCTCCGCGTCGTAGGGCGCCGCCCACTCGGGCACCGGGATACGCGCCGGACGCCGGTCCAGGCAGCCCTCCAGGACCCGGGTGCGCAGCGTCGGGTCGAGATCGAGGCTCTCCGGCGGGTGCAGCAGCCCGACCGCCCCGCGCAGCCGCAGTGCCTCGTCCGCGCACGAACCGCACTCCCCGAGGTGCTCCTCGACCGCCGCCGTCTCCTGCGCCGAGCAGGCGGCCAGCGCCCACGCGCCGAGCAGCGACTTCAGCACCCGGTGCTCCAGGACGAGCGGCGCGGGTTCCGGCAGCGGCAGTCCGGTGTCCTCGACGGAGGAACGCGGCATGGGGATGCGCGGCGGCTGCCCCGACCCCGCGGGCCCGGCGGGAGCGGTGAACCCACCGCCGCCACCGTCCCCGTCGTCGCCCCCGCCTCCGTCGCCACCGTCCCCTTCACCGCCCTGCTCCTTCGCCTCGTTCGCCTCCTTCGCCTCGTGCTCCTCGTGTTCGGTGACAGGTTTGTCGAAGGGCTCGTCGAAAGGCTCGTCGAAGGGATCGAACCGGTCTGTTCCTCCGCTCACCGCGCACCTCCGTATTCGGGCGGCGTGCCGGAGAGCCCGGCGTCGTGGGCGGTGGACAGCAGTTGCAGGCCGAGACGGAGCCGGCGGCGGGCCTCGTCCTCGGTGACGCCGAGGTCGGCGGCGGCCTGTCGGTAGTCGCGGCGCTGGAAGTACGCCAGTTCCAGGGCGGCCCGCAGTGGGGTCGGCATGGATGTGACGATGTAGTCCGCGCGGGCGGCGACGGAGGCGCTGCGCACCTTGCGTTCCAACTCCTCGGTGGTGCCGCCGCCGTCCAGGGCGAGCGCGGCGGTCTCGGTGGCGCGCAGCCGCTGCACGGCGAGCCGGTGGGTCAGCGTGGCGATCCAGGAACGCAGGGGACCCTGCTTGGGGTCGTACGACTCGGGGCTCTGCCAGACGTGGGCGAACACCTCGCGGGTGATGTTGTCGGCGGCCCGCTCATCGCCGAGTACGCGGTGTGCGAGGCCGTGCACGAGCGAGGCGAACCGGTCGTAGAGCTCACCGAGCGCGGCCGCCTCCCCGCGTGCGAGCCGCTGCTGCATCTTGCGGTCCCAGCGGGGCGGTGCGTCCTTCGTCGCCATGCGGCCCCCTCACTCTGCTCCTGCCCGGCGCCTGTCCCTGCGTCCCTGTCCGTACCTGTCGGCGGCCGGAGTCCCCGTCCAGCCTGTGTGCATCGCTGTCTCGAATGTAGTCGGCACGTCCGACAGCGCACGCCCCTTTACGTCAATGTGCGCCCCTGGACGGGGTGCGGATGGTAGAAGCCCACCGCTTCCCCCCTTGGATCCGATCGAACTAGACCGTATGTGACCACTGAACGACCGAAACAGCTCGGTCGTCCAGCATTTTCGACCGTAGACCGACGTTTCATCGATCCCGTACCGGTGTTTCATGGAACGACGGTGGGGCAGCCGCGCTGACAGGAAGCGTAAGACGTGCTTCCGGTTTTCGGCGGGCGAGGCGAGCGGGAGGCGTTGCGGTGACGCTCAAGGTGACCGACGACGAGTGGGGCGAGTGGGGCGAGTGGGCCGTGCTCCGGGTGTCGGGCGAGATGGATCTCGTGACGTCTCCGGTGCTGCGCCGGCGGGTGCACGAGGCGGTGGCGGAGGGCCGCCGCAGTCTGGTCCTCGACCTCTCCGAGGTCCTCTTCTGCGACTCCAGCGGCGTCGGCGTCCTCATCGCGACCCGCCGCCTGGTCCGCTCCTGCCAGGGGCGCCTGAGGCTGATCCTGCCGGCGCAGGGCGCGTCGGACGTCTCCCACGTCAACCGCGTTCTCGGGGCCCTCGGAGTGCGCCGCCTCTTCGACGTCTATCCGGACGTCGTCTCGGCCGTCGACGAGGAGTCGAGCCCGCTGTCGGCGTGAACCCGCGCCACACAGTTGTCCGGGAATTCCCTCGGTCTTGGCACAACCGTCGTTTTCCCGCACCCCGGCTTGCCCGGGCGTCGTACGCTCCGTGCCAGATGAAACCGCAGTCCGGCTGAGATGCCGGCTGAGTTGTAAGGCGGTCCGAGAAGACCATGGTCAGCACCGAGTACGAGCGCAGGATTGCCGCCCGCTTCGCCGGCTTCGACCAGGACGGCAACGGCTACATCGACCGGGAGGACTTCAACGCCGCGACGAAGGCGGTTCTCGCCGAGTTCGGTACGCCCGCACGGTCGGACAAGGGTCAGGCCCTGTACGTCGGCGCGGAGGCGTTCTGGCAGGGCATGGCGGGGATAGCGGATCGTGACGGCGATCAGCGCATCACCCGGGAGGAGTTCGTGAACGGCGCCGTGAAGCGCCTGCGGGACAACCCCGACCGCTTCGGGGAGATCGCCCGTCCCTTCCTGCACGCGGCCCTCGCCGTCGCGGACACGGACGGGGACGGCGCGGCCACGGTCGAGGAGGCCGTCCGTGTGCTCAGGGCCCTGGGCGTGCCCGACGGCGTCGCCGCCGTGGCCGCCGCCACGCTCGACACGGACGCCGACGGCCGGATCGGCGAAACGGAGGTCGTCACCTCGTTCGCCCGCTACTTCACGGTCCCGGAGTAGACCCCTACGGCACCCGCACTCCCACTGGCCGCCGTCCGGTCTCCACCCTCACCCCTCCCCCGAAAACCGCTCCCTGAGCTTGTACTTGAGTACCTTCCGGAGTGTTTCGTTGCGGGGGAGGGCGTCCACCACCTCCAACTGCTCGGGGAGTTTGTGGACGGAGAGTCCTTCCTCGCGCAGGTACGAGACCACGACGGCGAGCGTCAGTTCGGCGGCGCCCGGGGGCTGTTCGACCACGGCGCACACCCGCTCACCGCGGTCGGCGTCCGGGAGGCCGATCACCGCGACGTCGCCGACGGCCGGGTGCCGGTGCAGCAGGTCCTCGATCTCCTTCGCGGAGATGTTCTCGCCCTTGCGGATGATGACGTCCTTCAGGCGCCCGGTGAGGACGAGGTGCCCGCTCTCCGTCAGATGACCGACATCACCGGTGATCAGGAACCCGTCCTCGTCGAAGGCCTCGGCGGTCTGCGCCGGGTCCAGATAGCCCTGACAGACGGCTTCCCCGCGCAGCCGTACCCCGCCGTCCACGATCCGTATCTCCATGCCCGCCGGCGGCCTGCCCTCCGTCGTCGCGAGGTTCTCGGCCGTGTCGTCCGGCGCCCCCATCGTGATCATCGGGACCTCGGTCATCCCGTACCCGTGGGTGAGCTGCACGCCCATCTCCCGTACGACGGAGTGGTACACCTCGGGCGGCTTCGGCGCGCCCCCGCCCGCCAGCAGCCGTAGCGTGGGGATGACCGGCTCGGACGGCCGCTTGCGCTGCTCGGCGAGGAACATCGAGTAGAACGCCGTCGAACCGCCCGCCACCGTCACCCCGTGCCGCCGGTACTCCGCCAGCGCCGCCGGCAGCGCGAAGTGCTCGAACATCACCGCGGGGAATCCGTACAGCAGCAGCATCACCGTGTAGTCGGGCCCGGCGATGTGCGCGTACGGGAAGGCCATCGAGCCCACGTCGGTGGCCGACAGCCGCAGCGCGTGGGCGAGACACGACCCGCCCGCGATCAGCGAACGGTCCGTGTGGAGGACCCCCTTGGGGTCGGACGTCGTCCCGGAGGTCCAGTAGATCCAGCGGACCGAGGTGCCGTCGGCGGGCGGCGCGGGCAGCACGGCGGGATCGCCGTCCGGCAGCGCGTCGTACGCCTCGAAGACACCCTTCGCACCGAGCCGCCGCGCCATCGCCGTGTGGTCGAACCCGCGCCACTCGCCCGGTACGGCGAAGTACTCGGCCTTGGACTCCCTGAGCGCGAAGCCGACCTCGCGGTCGCGGTAGAAGGGGATCACCGGGGACTGCACGGCGCCGAGGCGGGCCAGGGCGAAGGACAGCAGAGCGGTCTCGACACGGGTGGGCAACTGCCAGGCGACCACCGTGCCGGGGCGTACGCCCATGTCGTACAGGCCCGCCGCCACCCGCTCGGCGCGGTCGCGCAACTCGCCGAAGCTCAGGGTGCGGGCGCCCTGGAGGAGGACCGGGCGGTCGGGGGTGAGGTCGGCCCGGCGGGCGACCAGTTCCCAGAGGGTGCGGGATGCGCTCAGTGCGTGGGCGGTGTCGTTCACGGCGGCGGCCCCCTGTGACCGTGATGCAGCTGACGGGTAGTCAGATCGTGGGCAGAGCGTAGGGCTCGGCGCCTTGTCGGTCCAGGGGTGCGGGACTAGCCTGCTGGGCAAGAGGGAATCTGACGACCCATCAGATATGTACGCCAGGCGGAGGGGAACCATGACCGAACTGCCCCGCATCATCAGCGTCGACGACCATGTGATCGAGCCCGCGCACCTCTTCGAGACCTGGCTGCCGAAGAAGTACCAGGACCGGGGACCCAAGCCCCTCACGGCCGGAATCGGTGAACTCGCCTACGTCGGCGGCAAGTACCAGATCACCATGGACCCGGACGGCCCGCCCACCGACTGGTGGATCTACGAGGACCTCAAGTTCCCGTACAAGCGCAACATCGCAGCCGTCGGCTTCGACCGCGACGAGATGACCCTGGAGGGCATCACGCGCGCGGAGATGCGGCGCGGCTGCTGGGACCCCGTCGAGCGGCTCAAGGACATGGACCTCAACCACGTCGAGGGAAGCCTCTGCTTCCCGACCTTCCCCCGCTTCTGCGGCCAGACATTCGCCGAGGCGCACGACAAGGAAGTGGCCCTGGCCTGCGTGCGCGCGTACAACGACTGGATGGTCGAGGAGTGGTGCGGCGACAGCGGCGGCCGGCTGATCCCGCTGTGTCTCATCCCGCTGTGGGACATCGAACTGGCGGTCGCGGAGATCCGGCGCAACGCCGCGCGCGGAGTGAAGGCGGTGACGTTCTCCGAGATCCCCACCCACCTCGGCCTGCCCTCCATCCACTCCGGCTACTGGGACCCGTTCTTCGCGGTCTGCCAGGAGACGGGGACGGTCGTGAACATGCACATCGGTTCCTCGTCGCAGATGCCCGCCGCGTCCCCGGACGCGCCGCCCGCCGTACAGGCCTCGCTGTCCTTCAACAACGCGATGGCCTCGATGATGGACTTCCTGTTCAGCGGAGTGCTGGTGAAGTTCCCGCGCCTCAAACTCGCCTACTCCGAGGGGCAGATGGGCTGGATCCCGTACGCCCTGGAGCGCGCCGACGACGTCTGGCAGGAGCACCGCGCCTGGGGCGGAGTCCGGGACCTCATCCCGGAGCCGCCCTCGACGTACTACTACCGGCAGATCTTCTGCTGCTTCTTCCGTGACAAGCACGGCGTCGCCTCGCTGGACGTCGTGGGACGGGACAACGCGACCTTCGAGACCGACTACCCGCACGTCGACTCGACCTTCCCGCACACCAAGGAGGTCGCCCTCGACCATGTGAAGGGCCTCGACGACGAGACCGTCCACAAGCTGATGCGCGGGAACGCCATCCGCATGCTCGACCTGGACCTCGACAAGTAGCGGGCCCATGGATCTCACGTACACCCCCGAGGAGGAGGAGTTCCGCGCCCGGCTGCGGGAGTGGCTCGCCGGGGTGCTCCCGTCGCTGCCCCCGAAACCGTCCCCGGACGACTGGCCCGGCCGGCGGGCGTACGACCTCGGGTGGCAGCGGATGCTGTACGACGCCGGGTACGCGGGGCTGCACTGGCCCGTCGACGCCGGGGGCCGGGGTGCCACGCCGACCCAGCACCTCATCTACCTGGAGGAGACGGAAAAGGCGGGCGCCCCCTACGTAGGGGCCAATTTCGTCGGACTGCTGCACGCCGGGCCGACCATCGCCTCCGAAGGGACCCCCGCACAGCGGGCGCGCTGGCTGCCGCCGGTGCTGCGCGGCGAGGAGGTCTGGTGCCAGGGGTTCAGCGAACCGGACGCCGGCTCGGACCTCGCGGCACTGCGCACCCGCGCGTGGCGGGACGGCGACGACTACGTAGTGAGCGGGTCCAAGATCTGGACCTCCCACGCCGAGGTCGCCGACTGGTGCGAGCTGCTGGTCAGGACCGACCCGGCGGCCCCGAAGCACCGCGGGATCTCGTGGCTCGCGATGCCGATGGACGCACCCGGGATCACCGTCCGGCCACTGCGCACCCTCGCGGGCTCGACCGAGTTCGCGGAGGTCTTCCTCGACGAGGTGCGGGTGCCTGTCACGCACCGGGTCGGCGCCGAGAACGACGGCTGGCGCGTGACCATGGTGACCCTGTCGTACGAGCGCGGTACCGCATTCGTGGGTGAGGTCGTGGCCTGCCGACGGGTGCTCGGAGAGGTCGCGCGCGAGGCCCGGAAGAACGGCCGCTGGGACGATCCGGCACTCCGGCGGAGGCTGGGCGGGCTCAACGCGGAGTTCCGCGCGCTGTGGCGGCTCACGCAGTGGAACGTGAGCGAGGCACAGAGCAACGGGGGAGTGCCGGGAGTCGGCGGTTCGGTTTTCAAACTGAGGTACTCACACGCGCGGCAGGAGCTGTACGACGCCGCCGCCGAGGTTCTCGGGCCCGAGGCGCTGGACCTGGGCAGGGAGTGGACCCTCGACCGGCTCAGCTCCCTGTCGTACACCATCGCGGCCGGCACCTCGCAGATCCAGCACAACATCGTGGCCGAGCGGATCCTGGGCCTGCCGAAGGGACGGTGAGTACTTCCCCGTGGACTTCCAACTCACGGACGACCAGCGAGCCTTGAAGGCGGGCGTGCGCGAGCTGCTCGCGGCTCGGTTCGGCAGGGAGCGGCTGCGCGCCGCCGTGGACGAGGGGCCGAGGCTCGACCGGGCTCTGTGGCGCGAGCTCGGCGAGGCGGGGTTCTTCGCGCTGCGCCTGCCCGAGGCGGACGGCGGCGTCGGACTCGGCCTCCCGGAGACGGTGCTCGCCTTCGAGGAGGCGGGGCGGGTCCTGCTGCCCGGCCCGCTGATCGCCACGCACCTCGCGGCGGGCGTGGTGGACGGGGCCGCCACCGGAGAGACCGTGGTGACGGCCGTCGACGGCGGCGGCCTGGTGGAGTGGCTGGCCGAGGCGGACGTCGTACGCGGGGACGCGAGCGGCGCCGAGCCGCTGCGGTCGGTGGACCCACTGACGCCGCTGCACCGGGTACCCGTATCCGGCGTTGCCGGGCCCCCGGACGTGCGCCCCGTGGGTTCCACCGGCGCACTCCCCCCGGCTCCCCTCACCTCGCTCTTCACGGCGGCCGAACAACTCGGCACCGCCGCCCGCGCCTGCGACACGGCCGTGCAACACGCCCGGACCCGCGAGCAGTTCGGGCAGCCGATCGGGGCCTTCCAGGCGGTCAAGCATCTGTGCGCCCAGATGCTGGTGCGGGTGGAACTGGCGCGCGCCGCGGTCTACGCCGCCGCAGTCACGGCCGATCCCGTGGACATCGCGGCGGCCCGGCTGCTCGCCGACGAGGCCGCCGTGCGCGGCGCCCGCGACTGCCTCCAGGTGCACGGCGGCATGGGCTTCACCTGGGAGTCCGACGTCCATCTGTTTCTGAAGCGGGCTTGGACGCGAACCCAACGTACGGGCATGGCTACGGAGAGTGAGGAATTGTTGGCGGCCGACCTGGTGTCCGGAGTGGGCCGATAGGGCTCTGTGCAGGCACGGCCCGGAAAGGGGCGCGATGAATGTCGCGGATCGTGGCATACCGGAATTACGGAGCGTTGATATCGGGTTGTGTCCTACGCGTGACTTGTCACGGCCTGGAGTCGGCGGCGGGCTCGGGTACCTTGTGTGGGATGCGAGTGGTTCCGAGATCGAGCCATCCCGGTGTTGCCCCTGAGGCCGCGCCGGATCCGGCGATGCTCGCCGCTTGCAAGGCAGTGCGGACCCCCGCGACTGCCTGTTCGACTCCCCGTGGCGAGCGTCGCACAGTATGCCGCACGCGTACTCCTTCGCGCTGGAATATGCCCGAAGCGCTTGTTGGGGTGACTGTACGTCAACCATGCTGTCTCTCAAGGGAATCACGTTCTGTGATCCTGGTTCTGGTCATGCAGGTCATGGCCACGATCGTGGCCCTCGTGAGGCGCGAGGCGATGTGTCCGCCGGTTCGGATGGTGTGAGCGGTGCAGGTGCTTCAAGTGCAGCTGGAGATCCGGCCCGACCCCGCGGAGGTGGGGCGAGCTCGGAGGTGGGCCCGTTCGCGGCTCGCCGGGTCCGGGATAGGGGTCGATGAGCCGCTCGCCGAGACGCTGATCCTGCTCGTCTCCGAACTCGTCACCAACGCCGTGGTGCACACCGGCTGTCCGGCCGTGCTGCGGCTGTCCCTGCCGGGCGTCCTCGGTGAGTCCATCGGGACCGTCCGTCTGGAGGTGGCCGACTCCAGCGCCCGCCCCCCGGTGCCCCGGCACGCCGAGGGTGACGAGACCAACGGCCGCGGCCTGGAGTTGGTCGACGGTCTGGCGGACCGCTGGGGCTGGAATCCCGAGGGTGCCGGCAAGAGCATCTGGTGCGAGGTCGACCGCTGTACGCAGGGCGCCCGGGCGGGGGTCGCGTACGCGGCTTCCTCCTATGAGGGCTTCGCGTACGAGGCGTACGAGGCGGTCTAGTCCGCGTCCGCACCCGCTCCCGTACCTCTGGTGCGGGAGCACGGTTCGTGCATTTGTGCACGCGTTCCGTTTCCACGGCCCGGGTCGGGGCCGAGTGCGCCGGGATGTGCTTCCGTGCGCGCCGTCGCAAAGGGCGCGTAAGTGATAATTCCCCGAACGGGTGTTGACGTGACGTGTCCGTTTGATCACGCTTGTGTTCAGCGATTCGCCGCGAGGGGACGACGAGGGCTTCGGTGACGGGAGCCCTCGGCGAGTGCGGGTCGTGATTCGGCGTCGGCTCCTACAGGGCCAGAGGGAGCAGGGCGGGTACGCCGGAACCGACTGGCGGCGCGCGATGCCGTGCTCGGGGCGCGCAGTGGCGCGCCGCCAGCCGACCCATTCCCCGGCCACCGGCCGACCCATTTCCCGGCCACCGGCCGACCCGTTTCCCGGCCACCGGCCGACCTTTCCCCGGGGGCTCCTTGGGGCTCATCTCAGAGGATGGCCACCGGTGCCACGGGGGTACCCGTGCCGCCGACGAAGGGTTCCGGCATCGCGGACAGCAGGAAGGCGTAGCGATTCTCTTGTCCACAGGCTGTGGACAACTCTTCGAGATTCCAGTTCTGGCCCTGCAGCATCCCCATCTCGACCAGGTCGAGCGCGTGTACGGGCAGCCACAGGTCCTCGATTTCGGGAGGGAAGATCTCAAAAGTGAGAGTGTCGTTCGCGACGGCCGCGACATCGCGCGCGTGGAACCACTCCGGCGTACGGATCGACAGCCCGGGCGACGGATACCCGTACGCGTGCTTGTCGCCGGCCAGGTAGACCTGGATCTGTCCGGTCCGTACGAGCACGATGTCCCCGGACCGCACCCGCGTGCCCGCCAACTCCTCCGCCGCTTCGAGGTCTTCGGGGGTCACGGCGTGCCCGCCGTCGAGGCGGTCGACGCCCCGCGCGCGCGGGATGTCGAGCAGGACGCCTCGCGAGACGAGGTGCCGGGGCTTGTCGATGCCGCTGAACTCGGCGCCGCCGTGCGGGGTGATCGTGCCGGCCGGGCGGCCGTTGTAGAGCTTCCCGGAGTGTGAGACATGGGTGAGCGCGTCCCAGTGGGTCGCCGCCTGGAGCCCCAGAGTCACGGCGTCGTCGCTGCACGCGACCGTTCCGGGACCGAAGATCTCCTGGTTGATCTGCACCATGACGTGCAGCGGATTGATCCGCCCGGGGATCATCCCGGTCTGCACCCCGTCCTGCTGGAGAGGGAGCGCGAGCGGAACACGCCGCCCCGTGCGGACACAGGCGACGGCCTCTCGTACCACCTCGTCGGTGATCAGGTTCAGGGTCCCGATCTCGTCGTCGGCGCCCCAACGCCCCCAGTTGTTCACGCGCTTGGCGATGTCGTGGAACTCGACCGGAAGTGACATGAGTCCTCCGCGGGGCTTGTCTCCGGGTATCTGACGGGTCGTAGAATCCGAGGAGACCGAATCTAACGGACCGTCAGAAACTGCGGGAAGGGGCCGGACGTGGGGAACTTCTTGGCAGGAAAGGTCATCGCCGTGACGGGGGCGGGCCGCGGGATCGGCCGCGCCGTCGCGCTCGCCGCGGCGGCCGAGGGCGCACGGGTCGTCGTCAACGACTACGGGGTGTCCATCGAGGGCGCCGAGCCGACCAGTTCGATCGCCGACGCCGTGGTCAAGGAGATCGGGGCGGCGGGCGGGGAAGCGGTCGCGGTGGCCGACGACATCTCCACGATGGCGGGCGGTCAGCGGGTCGTCGACGCGGCGCTGACCTCGTACGGGCGCATCGACGGAGTGGTGTGCGTGGCCGGCATCCTGCGTGAACGGATGCTCTTCAACATGTCCGAGGAGGAGTGGGACCCCGTCGTCGCCACCCACCTGAAGGGCACGTTCACGGTCTTCCGGGCGGCCTCGGCGGTCATGCGCAAACAGGGCGCGGGCACGCTGATCGGCTTCACCAGCGGCAACCACCAGGGCTCGGTCGCGCAGGCCAACTACAGCGCGGCGAAGGGCGGGATCATCTCGCTGGTCCGCAGCGCGGCACTGGGCCTGCACAAGTACGGGGTGACGGCCAACGCGGTGGCACCGGTCGCCCGCACCCGCATGTCGGCCAATGTCCCCATGGAGCTGAAGGAGATCGGCGAACCGGAGGACGTGGCCGCGCTGGTGGTCTACCTCCTGTCCGACCGTGCCCGCGAGGAACGCATCACCGGGCAGGTCTACACGATCGCCGGCCCGAAGATCGCGGTGTGGGCACAGCCGCGGGAGCTGCGCGCCGGATACGCGGACGGCGGCCCCTGGACTCCCGAGCGGATCGCGGACTTCCTGCCGGGGACCGTGGGCGTGGACCCCATGCCCCTGCTGGAACAGGTGGAGGCGATGGCGCGGGCGGCCGCGCAAAGGGCGCGGCCGAACGCGTGAGGTGCCGTTGTTCTGTTGGGCCCGTGGGCGAGGGGGATACATGGAGTTCGGATTCGACGCCGAGGACGAGGCCTTCCGGCGCACGGCACGGGACTGGCTGACGGCCCATCCGGCCGCGGAGTCGGTCGTCCGGCAGGACTGGGAACGGGAACTGGGCCGGGGCGGCTGGATCGGCCTCGGCTGGGCGGAGGACGGATACGGCAACCGGCGGGCGAGCCTGACCCAACAGGTCGTCTGGGCCGAGGAGTACGCCCGTTCCAGGGCCCCGGCCCGCTCCGGCCATATCGGCGAGAAGCTCCTCGCCCCCACCCTCATCGCCCACGGGACCCCGGAACAGAAGGCCCGCTTCCTGCCCCCGGTCGCCCGCGGCGAGGAACTCTGGTGCCAGGGATACAGCGAGCCGGGCGCGGGCTCGGACCTGGCGGGGATCCGTACGGCCGCGGCACGGGACGGCGACACGTACCGCGTCACCGGCCAGAAGATCTGGACCTCGCTCGCCCACGAGGCGGACTGGTGCTTCGTCCTCGCCCGTACGGAACCGGGGTCGGCCCGCCACCACGGCCTGTCCTTCCTTCTCGTCCCGATGGACCAGCCGGGCCGCGTCGAGGTCCGCCCGATCCGCCAGCTCACCGGCACGAGCGAGTTCAACGAGGTCTTCTTCGACGGGGCGGTGGCCCGCGCCGAACACGTCGTCGGCGGTGCGGGCAACGGCTGGCAGGTGGCCATGAGTCTCCTCGGTTTCGAACGAGGGGTCTCGACGCTGGCCCAGCAGATCGGCTTCGCGGAGGAGTTGGGGCGGGTGATCGAGACGGCCGTCGCCACGGGCGCGGCGGCCGACCCGGTGGTCCGCGACCGACTCGTACGCCAGTGGGCGGAACTGCGCACGATGCGCTGGAACGCCCTGCGGACGCTGGGTGGTTCGGGCGACGCGGGCGCGCCCAGCGTCGCCAAGCTGCTGTGGGGCCGCTGGCACCAGCGGCTCGGCGAACTGGCGGTACGGGTGCGGGGCGCGGAGGCCGCGACCGGCCCCGCGGACTGGTCGGCCTCGGAACCGTACGAACTCGACTCCTCCCAGCACCTGTTCCTGTTCAGCCGGGCCGACACCATCTACGGCGGCTCGGACGAGATCCAGCGCACGATCATCGCCGAGCGCGTGCTCGGCCTGCCGAGGGAACCCAAGGGCTGAGGGAGTCGCGATGCGAGGCGTGATCTTCGACGGCAAGCGGACGCAGGTCGTGGACGACCTGGAGATACGGGATCCGGGGCCTGGCGAGGTGCAGGTCGCGATCTCCGCGGCCGGCCTCTGCCACAGTGACCTGTCGGTGGTGGACGGGACGATCCCCTTCCCCGTCCCCGTGGTCCTGGGGCATGAGGGCGCGGGGGTCGTCGAGGCGGTGGGCGCGGGCGTCGGCCATGTCCGCCCCGGCGACCATGTCGCGCTCTCCACGCTCGCCAACTGCGGGGCGTGCGCGGAGTGCGACCGGGGGCGGCCGACGATGTGCCGCAAGGCGATCGGGATGCCGCGGCAGCCGTTCGCGCGGGGCGGGCGGCCGCTGTACCAGTTCGCGTCCAACTCCGCGTTCGCGGAAAAGACGGTGGTGAAGGCCGTCCAAGTCGTCCGCATCCCCAAGGACATCCCCCTCCCGTCCGCCGCGCTGATCGGATGCGGAGTCCTGACGGGAGTGGGCGCGGTCCTCAACCGCGCGAGGGTGGACCGGGGGGACACCGTCCTCGTCATCGGCACCGGCGGCATTGGACTCAACGTTCTCCAGGGCGCTCGGATCGCGGGCGCCCTGAAGATCGTCGCGGTCGACGCCAACCCGGCGAAGGAGGCCGTGGCCCGGCGCTTCGGCGCCACGCACTTCCTGACGTCGACGGAGGCCGTGAAGGACATCCTTCCCACGGGCGCGGACCACGCCTTCGAGTGCGTCGGCCGCGTCGAACTCATCCGCCAGGCCATCGACCTGCTGGACCGCCACGGCCAGGCGGTCCTGCTCGGCGTACCTCCGGCCACGGCCGAGGCGTCCTTCCTCGTCTCGTCCATGTACCTCGACAAGTCCATCCTGGGCTGCCGATACGGCTCCTCCCGCCCCCAGCGTGACATCGCCCTGTACGCCGACCTGTACCGAGAAGGCCGCCTCCTCCTGGACGAGCTGGTCACTCAGACCTACCCGGTGGAGGACTTCGACAAGGCGGCGCAGGATGCGGAGGAGGGGAGGGTGGCGCGGGCGGTGCTGACGTTCTAGGAGGGGCGGTTCATTCGTCTGCGGGTGGGTGGGGGCTGGTCGCGCAGTTCCCCGCGCCCCTTAAGAGCGCTGGCGCGCACCGAGGTCCTCGACTCTGGAGGCCCCGGAGGTCCGGAAAGTGCGCCGATACGCGGTGGGGGTGACCCCGAGCGCCGCCTGTAGGTGCTGCCGCATCGACTGGGCCGTGCCGAATCCGGCGTCCCGCGCGACCTGGTCGATGGACAGGTCGCTGGTCTCCAGCAGGTGCCGGGCCCGTTCGATGCGCTGCTGGGTCAGCCAATGCCCGGGGCTGACGCCGACCTCCTCGCGGAAGCGGCGCGTGAAGGTGCGTACGGACATGGCTTCCTGCTCGGCCATGTCGCGCAGCTGGATCGGTTCGTCGAGGCGGGCCAGCGCCCAGGCGCGGGCGGCGGTCGTGGTGGCCGCCTGCGGCTCCGGCACCGGCCGCTGGATGTACTGCGCCTGCCCGCCGTCGCGGTGCGGGGGTACGACGGTGCGGCGGGCCACGTCGTTGGCGACGGCGGTGCCGTGGTCACGGCGTACGAGATGGAGGCACAGGTCGATTCCCGCGGCGACGCCGGCGGAGGTGAGGACGTCGCCGTCGTCGACGAAGAGCACTTCGGCGTCGACCTTGATCTTCGGAAAGAGCCGCTGGAAGTGCTCGGCGTGCATCCAGTGGGTGGTGGCCGGGCGGCCGTCGAGGTAGCCCGCGGCGGCGAGGACGTAGCTGCCGGTGCAGATGGAGACGAGGCGGGTGCCGGGGCGGATGTGGGCGAGGGCGGCGGCCAGTTCGGGGGTGAGGACGCCTTCGGCGTGGACGGGGCCGAGTTCGTAGGAGGCGGGGATGACGACGGTGTCGGCGGTGGCGAGGACTTCGGGGCCGTTCGCGACGAGGACGGCGAAGTCGGCGTCCGTCTCGACGGGGCCGGGCGGCCGGACCGAGCAGGTGACGATCTCGTACAGCGGGCGCTCGTCCGCGTCGCGTGCCTTGCCGAAGATGCGCTGCGGGATGCCGAGCTCGAAGGGCAGCAGCCCGTCGAGGGCGAGGACGACGACGCGGTGGCGAGGGTGCGTACCGTGAGAGGCCATGGCCCGATCCTAGCGAATGCTGTCCTCCGGGCCACTCGTTCGCGAGAACGGCAGGTCCGAAGCTCTATGTCGTGACCCAGACAACCGAAGCCGCCTCCTCGGGGGGCGCCGCAGCCGCGGAGGACCCCCGCCCCACCGAGCCGATCGACTCCACCGACGCGATCGAGCCGACCGACTCCACCGAGCCGACCGACTCCGCCGAGCCGACCCGCGCCTCCGCTCCCCGCGTCCGCATCCATCGCGCCTGGTTCGTCGCCGCCGTCACCTTCGTGACGATCATCGGTGCGGCGGCCTTCCGTTCGCTGCCGGGTCTGCTGATCGACCCGCTCCACCAGGAGTTCCACTGGTCGCGGGGCACGATCGGCGCGGCGGTGTCCATCAACCTCGCGCTGTACGGGCTCACGGCGCCGTTCGCGGCGGCGCTGATGGACCGCTTCGGCATCCGACGGGTGGTGGCGGTCGCCCTGATGGTGATCGCGCTCGGTTCCGGTCTGACCGTGTGGATGACGGCCGCCTGGCAGCTGCTGCTCTGCTGGGGCCTGTTGGTCGGTCTGGGGTCCGGCTCCATGGCGCTGGCCTTCGCGGCGACGGTCACCAACCGCTGGTTCACGGCGCGCAAGGGCCTGGTCACGGGCATCCTGACGGCGGCCTCGGCGTCCGGCCAGCTGATCTTCCTGCCGCTCCTCTCCTGGATCGTCACAAAGCACGACTGGCGCCCGGCCGCGGTGACGGTGGCCCTCGCGGCGCTCGCGGTCGTCCCCTTCGTATGGCTGCTGCTGCGGGACCACCCGGCGGACGTGGGCGTGAAGCCGTACGGGTCGGCGGAGTTCGTACCGAAGCCCGCGCCCGTGCAGGGCGCCGCCCGGCGCGCGGTGACGGTCCTGCTCTCCGCGGTCCGCACCGGCCCGTTCTGGCTGCTGGCCGGCACCTTCGCGATCTGCGGCGCCTCGACGAACGGCCTGGTCCAGACGCACTTCGTGCCCGCGGCCCACGACCACGGGATGCCCATCACGGCGGCGGCCTCGCTGCTCGCGGTCATCGGGGTCTTCGACGTGGTCGGAACGGTCGCCTCCGGCTGGTTCACCGACCGCTTCGAACCGCGCAGGCTGCTCGCCGTCTATTACGCGCTGCGCGGCATCTCACTCCTCTTCCTCCCCATGCTTCTCGCCTCGACCGTGCACCCTCCGATGATCTTCTTCATCGTTTTCTACGGCCTCGACTGGGTCGCCACCGTCCCGCCCACGCTGGCCCTGTGCCGTGAGCAGTACGGCGAGGACAGCGCCATCGTCTTCGGCTGGGTCCTCGCCTCCCACCAGGTCGGCGCCGCCCTCGTCGCGTTCCTCGGCGGTGTGGCGCGGGACGCGTTCGGCTCGTACGACATGGTCTGGTACGCCTCGGGCGCGCTGTGCGCGGCTGCGGCCCTGATGGCACTGGTGATCCGACGGCGCCCCGCGACGGGCACACCCGCGGTACCGGCGATCGCCTGACGACTCCGGCACTCCGGCCGGGCGGCCTGCCACCGAGCTAGAGGAACCGCCCCTTGTGGAACAGCAGCGGCGCGGCGTCGTCACCGGCGCTCGCGCCGAGCGCGTCCACCCGTCCCACCACGATCAGATGGTCCCCGCCGGTGTGCACCGCGTGGATCGTGCAGTCGACCCAGGCCGCGGCGCCCGCGAGACGTGGCGAACCGGAAACGGGCGCCGCGTCGTACACGACCCCGGCGAACTTGTCCGCCCCGCTCACCGCGAACCCACGGCACAACTCACCCTGGTGCGCCCCCAGTACGTTCACACAGAACACGCCCGCGCGGGCGATCCGCGGCCAGGTCGCCGACGTACGCCCCACCATGAAGCAGACCAGGGGAGGGTCGAGCGAGAGCGACGCGAACGACTGACAGGCGAACCCGGCCGGGCCTCCGCCGCCTGCCTCGCCCTTGACGCCCGGCGCGGTGATGACGGTGACACCCGTCGCGAAGTTCCCCAACACCCGCCGAAACGCGGCCTGATCGACCGGCGCCCGCTCATCGTCCCCCACCGCGCGCAACTCCGGCCGAGGCAGCGCCTCGACGTGCCCCGCGACGGTGGAAGCCCCGGCCGACCTGAGGTAACGGACGGCGGCTGCCGCCATCCCTGCGTGTCCCATCACACCACCCATTGAAGCTGACGATGTGTCAGATAGGAAGGGGCGGGAGCCGCTACGAGCCCGGCGGGAACTCCCGGTCCGGCCTGCGCGTATCTTCACGACCATGAGGCGGGCAGACACGGCACGCAAGCCGGGACGCACGGGGCTGAAGTGGGCGGACGCCGACGAGCCCGAGCTCTACGTCCTGTTCGGGGATCCCGGCTCGGGGGATCTGCGCAGGCTGAGGCGGGGCTGACTCAGCGGCCCCGGTAGTGCGGGGTTCGGCGTTCTACGAAGCTTGTCACGCCCTCGGTCGCGTCCGTCGTGGTCATGTTGATCTCCTGGGCGGCGGCTTCGGCGGCGAAGGCGGTGCCGCGGTCGGTGTCGAGGGAGGCGTTGACCAGCTGTTTGGTGAGGGCGAGGGCGCGGGTCGGGCCGGTGGCCAGGCGTTCGGCCCAGTCGCGGGCGGTCTTCTCCAGATCGTCCGGCGGTACGACTCTGTTGACGAGCCCGAGCCGCGCCGCGTCCGCCGCCGTCAGCGCGTCGCCGAAGAACATCAGTTCCTTGGCGCGCTGGGGTCCGACGAGACGGGGCAGCAGATACGCGCCGCCGCCGTCGGGGACCAGGCCGCGGCGCACGAACACCTCGATGAACTTGGCGGAATCGGCGGCGAGTACGAGGTCGCAGGCGAGGGCGAGGTGGGCGCCGAGGCCGGCCGCGGTGCCGTTGACCGCCGCGATCACGGGTTTCTCGCAGTCGAGGACCGCGCCGATCAGGCGCTGGGCGCCGAGCCGGATCGTGCGGGCCACGTCACCGGCCACCCGCTCCCCGGCCGGCGGCCCCCCGCGCAGGTCCGCGCCCGCGCAGAAACCACGTCCCCTCGCCGTGATCACGACGGCCCGTACGTCCGGGTCGGAGGAGGCGTGGGTGAGGTGTTGGATGAGGCGTTCGCGCTGGTCAGGGGTGATGGCGTTGAGGGTTTCGGGGCGGTTGAGGGTGATCCACGAGACGTGATTGTCAGTGGCGTGCAGTACCAATGAGTCGACGGGATCGGCAGATTTCTCGGCAGATTTCTCGGGGGAGGATGTCATGGGGGTGCTCCGGTTTTTACGGGAGGCGGTGCGGCGGGGGCGGGCGATGGCGCGGGGGCTGGGGCGCTGGGGGTCAGCGGCAGACGACCAGCGCGTCCAGGGCCACCGCTCCCTGGCCCCTGGGCAGCACCATCAGCGGGTTGATGTCGAGCTCGGCGATGTCGTCCCCGAGTTCCAGAGCCATCCGCTGTACGCGCATGACGACCTCGACCAGCGCGTCCACATCCACCGGCGGCCCCCCGCGCACGCCCTCCAGAAGGGCCCGCCCGCGCAGCTCGCCGAGCATGCCCCGCGCCTGGTCCTCGCCGAACGGCGGCACGCGGACGGCCGCGTCCCGCAGCACCTCGACGAGCACACCACCCAGCCCGACGGTCACGGTCGGCCCGAAGAGCTGGTCGTGCGTGACGCCCACGACCATTTCCACGCCCCGCTCGACCATCTGGCACACCAGCACCCCGTCGAGCGAGATCCCTTCGTAGCGCGCGATGTCGGTGAGCTCGCGGTAGGCGTCCCTGACCTGGCTGGCGGAGGTCAGTCCGATCTTCACCAGGCCCAGTTCGGTCTTGTGGGCGATCTGGGCGCCGGACGCCTTCATGACCACGGGGTAGCCGACGAGACTCGCCGCGCGCACGGCCGCCGCCGCGCTGGTCACCAACTGCTCGCGCGGCACCCGGATCCCGTAGGCGCGCAGCAGTTGCTTCGCCGCGTGCTCGCTCAGCTGCTGCCCCGGCCGCATCAGCGCCTGCGTCTTGCGGAAGGACGGCGAGGGGGTGCGGGGAGCCTCGTCGAAGGGGGAGCGGTAGGCGGCGACGAACCGGTGGTGGTCCAGGTAGGCGCGCACGGCCGTGATGCAGTTGGCGAAGGTCCGGAAGGTGGCGACCTTCGACGAGCCGAGCAGCGTCTCGCGGTACGCGGCCTCGGTGCCGACCGGCGATCCCCACACCACGCACACCAGCTTGTCCGTCTGTTCCGCCGCGTCCACCAGGTCCTGCGCGAGCTTGTCGCTCATGGGAGGAAAGGGCCCGGTGATCGGACAGATCAGTACGCCGACCTCGGGGTCGGCGAGGATCGCGTCGATGATCTTCCGCCCGCGCCAGTCGCCGACCGGATGCCCGCCGTTGTCGACGGGATTGGTCACGCTCAGGTACTCGGGTATCCACTGGTGCAGCTCGGCCTGCCTGGCGGCGGAGAGACCCGGCAGCGGCAGCCCCGCCGCCGTGGCCAGGTCGGCGAAGTGCGCCCCCGTGCCGCCCGAGATCGAATAGACCACGACACCCTCGGCCCGAGGGGCGCGGGCGCGGGCCAACAGGGCGGCGGTGTCCTGGAGTTCGTCGAGCCCGTCGACGCGGATCACGCCGTACTGCCGCATCGCCGCGTCCACCACCGTGTCGGCGCCGGTCAGCTTGCCGGTGTGTGAGGCGGCGGTGCGGGCGCCGGTCTCGGTGCGGCCGACCTTGACGGCGACGACGGGTACTCCGCGGCGGGCGGCGCGGTCGGCGGCGAGCAGAAAGGAGCGGCCGTCCTTGAGCCCCTCGACGTAACAGGCGATCGCGCCGATCTCCGGCTGCTCGGAGAAGTAGGAGATGAAGTCGGCGGTCTCGAGGTCGGCCTCGTTGCCGGTGGGCGCCCAGTGGGAGAGCCGTACGCCCAGCTCCTGCATCGCGAACACCGGCCGGCCCTGGTGCCCGGACTGGGTGATGAGGGCGATCGCGGGACCGTCGAGATCGTCGCGGAACTTCTCGAAGGCGTTGAGGTTGGTGTTGGGCCCCAGGAGCCGGAGGCCGGAGCGGCGGACGGCGGCGGCGAGGTGGGCCTGTGCGGCGGCGCCCTCGGCCCCGGTCTCGGCGAACCCGGAGGCGAAGGCGACGGCGAACTTCACCTTGGCCTCGGCCAGTTCCCCGATCACGGGGAGTGGATCGCCGACGAGGAGCACGGCCAGATCGACCTGCTCGGGCAGGCCGGCGAGGGAAGGGGAGCAGGGGATGCCGAAGACGGACTGACGGGTGGGATGCACGGGGTGCAGCCGGGCGCCGACCCGCTCGGCCCAGGCGATCAGCTGCCGGGTGATGCCGGTGTTCGGCCGGCCCTCGGCGTCCGAGGCACCGACGACGGCCACGGACTCGGGACGGAAGAAGCGGTCCAGATCCGGTGCGTCGGCGTACAGCGGACGGCCGCTGACGTCCAGGTCGTCGACGTCGGCCGGGCGGCCGTGCACGACGGGTGAGGGCTGCTCGCCGCAGGCGATGACGCGGGCCCGGCGGGAGTCGGTGGTGAGGGTGCCGTGGGTTGATCCAAGCATCGGTCCGCCCGCTCCTGTGTGACAGCCAATTAACTGACGCACTGTCAGATTACTTAACTGACGCCGCGTCAGGAACCGTCGTGCAAGCAAAAGGCTGGGCACCCCGCTGTTCATCGCCGCACACCCGGCGCGCCGCCGGGTGTGCCGCGGCGGGGGCGAGCGCGTGCACGGGTGGCGGGCAACTGGTTCGTACCCGCCGCGCACGGGGCCGGAACCAGACGGTGACCGCCCCGCTCACCTTCAAGAACAACGGTCCGGCCTGGTTCGCGAACCTCGGCTCCGGCGACCTGGCCGCCAAGGTCAGGCTGGTCGTCCCGACCGATATGACGGTCACCGGCGTCCCCGTGGACTGCGTCCCGCACACCCTCACGGACGGGTACTCCGGGCAGCGGACGGGCGCCCCGCGGTACGACTGCGCTCTCCCGTACTCGGTGTCTGTGCGCTCCCCCGTACTCGGTGTCTGAGGGTGCCGAGCACACGTACGCCTTCCAGCTGCGGATCGACGCGGCGGTGTCCGGCACGACCGGTGAGGTCGGCATCCACCGTTTCCTCAGTGCGCGGCGCGGGTGTCTCCCGTGTCGCGCGCCCCCGTTTTCGCCCTGGTTTTCGTCGCCGCCTTCTTCTCCGCCTTGGCTGCCGCCTGCTTTGCTCTCTCCTCCGCCTTGGCCGCCGCCTTCTCCGCCTTCTCCGCGGTCCTCGCGACCGCCTTCGCGATCTTCTCCGCGTCGAGGGCGAGTTCGCGGAACATGCCGCTGATGGGGTTGGTGAAGCCGGTGAAGTAGAGGCCGGGTGCCTTCTTCGGGGTGTGGGCGCCGTGCACGACCGGGCGGCCCCGCCCGTCGAGGACGTCGAGGTGGCCGACGATGCCCTCCAGGGCGCGTACGTACCCCGTCGCGGCGATCACGGCGTCCGGGCCGATCCGCTTTCCGTCGGCGAGGACGACCTTGTCCTCCTCGAAACCCTCCACCGCGGCCACGACCTCGACCCGTCCCTTGCGGACGGCGTTGATGAGGCCGACGTCCTGGACGGGGATGGAGCCTTCGTTGACGCGGGAGTAGAGGCCGGTGTCGGGGCGGGGCAGCCCGTGCGCCGACAGGTCCGGCACGCTGACCTTGGCCATCGGTCCGGCGAGCGCGTCGACGAGGCGCACCGGCAGCCGTCGTACGACGATCCCGGTGAACTGGGCGGCCCAGCCGGCCGTGGAGCGGCGCACGATGTGCGGCGCGGTGCGCACGGCGAGCCGTACCCGGGAGGCGCCGCCCTCGACCAGGTCCACGGCGATCTCGGCACCCGTGTTGCCGACGCCGACGACGAGGACGTCACGGCCGGCGTAGGGGGCGGGGTTGCGGTAGTCGCCGGCGTGCAGGAGTTCGCCGGTGTATGTGTCGCGGCCGGGCCAGTCGGGGAGGCGCGGGGTGTGGTTGTGGCCGGTGGCGACAACCACGGCGCTGCCGGTCAGTTCACGGCCGCCGGTGGCGTGCAGCAGCCAGCCGTCGCCGCCCGGGGCGGGCTCGACGCGCGAGACCTCGACGCCCGTGACGATCTCCAGCTGGTGGTGCTCGGCGTACTTCTCCAGGTAGCGCACCACGTTGTCGCGGGAGACCCACCGCCCGAAGGAGCGCGGCATCGCGAGGCCGGGCAGGCCGGACAACCGACGGGTCGTGTGCAGATGCAGCCGGTCGTAGTGGCGCCGCCAGGACGCTCCGACCTGGTCGGACTTCTCCAGTACGACGGTCCGTACGCCTTGGGCGCGCAGCGCGTACGCCGTCGCGAGCCCCCCGGGGCCGCCGCCTATCACGTACACGGGGCGGTCTTCGTGCGACGGCACCGGGCGGGATGTGGAGGAAGCAGTCGAGTCGGCCATGAGCGCGAGCGTAATCACGTCGTCACTTGATAGGTCTCGGTCAAGCCCGGAATCGGTTGCGAACTGATCACGACTGTAGGAGGAGTGGGTGGGGCCGGTGGCGTAGGTCACTTGGTTGTGTTCGAAGGATGGTGAGGAGTGGTGAGGGGCGGTGAGGAGTGAACGGGAACGGAGGGTGGCGTACGCCTCTTGCGCGTGCGCCCTCCGTGCGCTGAACTGACGTACCGTCAGATACCGAAGGGGGCGTGGACTGCCATGGACACGATCTGGCTCGGCGGGGCGGAGTGGCTGGCCGTGCTGCGGATCGGGCTCGGGCTGTGGTGGCTGGAGAGTTGGCGGCACAAGGACAAGAAGGGCTGGTTCGAGCGGGGGACCGGGATCGCGTGGGCGGCGGACGTCGCGGGCAAGCACCGGTGGAACGCGGTGCGTTCCGGCTTCGACGTCGTGGTCGCGCCCAGGCCGCGGACGATGGCGTACGTCGTCGTGTACGCGGAGTTGGCCCTCGGACTGGGACTGGTGGCCGGGTTCCTGACGCCGATCGCGCTGATCGGCGGGCTGCTCCTCAACGTCCTGTACTTCACGCTCATGATCCACGACTGGGCCGAGCAGGGGCAGAACGCGATGATGGCGCTGATCTCGGTCGTCGCCTTCTTCGGGATGGGGTGGCAGACGTGGTCGCTGGACAGTGCGATCGGGCTCTTCTCGTGAGGCGCGGGTCGATCGGGGTCGGGGTGTGCTCGTGAGCGGGGAGCGCGCGTCGAGCGGGGAGCGTCCGTCGGGCGAAGTGCGTGCGGCGGACAGGACGCGGGCGCCAGGCGGGGCGCGTTTCGATCTGCCCGAAGTCGATGCCTTCACCCGGCCGTACTGGGACGCGGCGGCGGAGGGCCGGCTGTTGATCCGGCACTGCGCGGGCTGCGACCGGGCCCACCACTACCCCCGGGAGTTCTGCCCGCACTGCTGGAGCGAGGACGTGCGCTGGCAGCCCGCGAGCGGCCACGCCACGCTCTACACCTGGTCCGTCGTGCACCGCAACGACCTCCCGCCGTTCGGCGAGCGGGTGCCGTATGTCGCCGCGGTCGTCGACCTCGCGGAGGGGCCGCGGATGATGACCGAGGTGGTGGAGTGCGAGGGCGACGCGCTGCGGATCGGCATGGGGCTGGAGGTCACGTTCAGGGCGGGGGTGCCCGTGTTCCGGCCACGGTCCGGCGCAGTCCCGCCGCCTTCCTCCGCCGTCCCATCCCCTTCCTCCGCCGTCCCATCCCCCTCCTCCGCGTCGAAAACCACTTCCTGACCCCCTTCGGCTCCTGTGAATAATGGCCGGATGTCCGACGTTCACGAGAAGTCCCTCGCCCACCCCTTCCCCGTGCTCGACGGCCACGGCCTGCGGCTGCGCCCCTGGGACCCGGAATCCGAGGCCGATGTCGAGACCTGGCTGCGCGGGCTGTCCGACCCGGAGTTCCAGCGCTGGAACACCCCGGTCAAGCTCGTCCGGGACCTGGACAGCGCCCGCGACTCGCTCCGCTCGCGCGCCGAGGCCGTCGCCGACGGCACCGCTGTCGCCTTCTGCATCACGGACGCGGCCACCGGTACGACCCTCGGTCACATAGGCGTCAACGACATCAACCACGTCATACGCGTCGGCATCGTCGGCTACTGGGTCCTTCCGGAGGCCCGCGGCCACCAGGTCGCCACCCGGGCCCTCGCCCTGGCCGCCCGCTACGCCTTCGGCGCCGTGCGTCTGCACCGCATCGAACTGGGCCACGCCCTCGGCCACGACGCGTCCTGCCGGATCGCCGAGCGGTGCGGGTTCCCGTACGAGGGGACGCTGCGGGAGGCGATGTTCGAGTCGGGGCGGCACGACGCGTTCCGGGACGTCCACCTGCACGCACGGATCGCGACGGACCCGGAGCCGACGCTGCCGCCGACGGGCTCCGGGCCCCGACAGGACCCGGCCCCGACTCCTTGACCCTCCTTGACCCGCCGGTCTGACTCAAGGGCAGGCGAACGACTTGTTGGTCTTGCTCGCACTCAACGTGCAGGACGTGCCCGTTACGGGACTACCGGCCGTGTCATGGAAGGCGAGCTTCCAGGTCCCGCCGTTGTCTTCGAGGACCGCGTATCCGAAGACCCCCACGCCTCCCGGAGGGTTCGCTTCCGCGGTGATCGACTTATGGACGGCCTGCAAGGGCGTGCCGATCAGCTGTCCCACGACATTGTTGTCGTTCGGGCCCTTGTCCAGTGGTCCGCCCGAGGAACCCACGGTCAGCTGGGGCGGGCGGGAGGTGTTGAAATCGAGCATCTGGTAGAGGTGGACGTGCCCCGACAGCACCAGTCGCACGTTGTCCGCCAGCCGGTGCTGGGGGGTGTCGGCGACAGCCGCGTCGAGGACGTGAGTCCGCCATTCCGCCGAGTTGGGCGGCTGGCCGGCCCCTGTCACCATCCACAGCGGCTTGTGCGTGACCACGAAGTAGTCGTTGGTGGGGTTCTGGAGCGCGGCCTGGTTCACGGCTTGGAACTGCCCGGCGTAGATGTTCCGGTGCGCTGTGCTTCCGCTGTCGTTCGGGTCGGCGAACGAGGAGTCCACGGACGCGAGGGTCAGGGTGCCGGCAGGGATCAGCGAGGGCGCCGAGTATCGGCTGCACGATCCGTTGGAGCGGAGATCGTCGGCGAGGTAGCGGAACCACGTGCCGCCCGCGCCGCCCTGCTGTGCCGCGTTGCAGTCTTCGTGGTTGCCCCGGGTCAGCGCGATCGGCGCCGCGGCCAGCAGCGCTTCGGCGGGCCTGAAGAAGTCGGCGACGACACAGTCCCAACTGGCTCTGTCGGCGAACGTCGTGCAGCCCGGATTCGCCGCCTTGTCGTTCGCCCTGCCGGGGTCCTCCCGATAGAGGTAGTCGCCGGTGTGGACCACGAGATCTGGCTTCGTCACGCCGGCCGCGCTGTCCGCGATCCCTTGGAAGGGCCAGCCGGTCTGATGGTTCGCGCAGTTCTGCACGGGACCGGTCGTCGGGACCTCGCAGCCCGCGTCGCCGATGACGGCGATCTTGCCGGGACGCGTCTTCGAGGTCCATTTCGGCAAGGGGAGCTGACGGTTCGCGGGATGTACCGTGGCCGCCTGGATCGACGTCTGTTCGAGCACCGCGTCGGAGGCCGTGAGAGGCACCGTCCGCTGACAGACGGTGGTCGGGAACTGTGACCCCATGGGAGTGCTCAGCCGGTGCAGGGTGAACGGATTCCGGGTCCCTCCCAGGGTGTAGCGCACGACGGGACACGTCTGGCTGGTGTCCGTGGACACGTACCGGATCTGGGTGCCGCCGCTGGTCAGTTGGGTCCATGCCCAGGCCTCGCCGTTCGGCGCCCCGGGCGGAGGTGTCGTTCCGGGGGGTGGCGTCGGCCCGGGGGGTTTCGGCCCCGCGCCGGCGGGCGCGATCCGTGGGGTAGTCGCGCCGGCCGGGACCGCCATGGCCAGTACGCTCACCACGGCGAGGGCGACGATTCGATACCGCATGTCCAGTTCCTTCGTTCGGGTACCCCGGACATACCGATGCATTTCATTGCCGGGGGGCACACCTGGATGGTCATCGACGGTGTCGACCCGTGCACCACCACGGAGGCGAACGGCCTACACGGTCACGCGTGAGGGACCGGGCCGGGCCGCCGGCCAGGGCAGGCACGGTGCGCGGGCCAGGAAAAAAACCGGAGGCACCGGGCATGCCGTGAGCGGGATCATGCCGGGTATGACTCGTGACGCGCGCGGCTGGGTGTTCACCCGCGATCTGGACGAATTCCTCACGAGCGCGGGGGACTTCCTGCGCTCGCGGCCCGCGGCGCACACCGTGGCGCTGTCCGTGACCGACGCGCTGCGCAGACGAGGGCCGGACGTGTACGGGCAGGAGGCGCCGTTCTTCGGGCGGCTCGCGGACGCGGATGGTCATGTCGGCGGGGTCGGTGGAGTGTCGGCCGTGCTGTTCCACACACCGCCGTACCAGCTCAACCTCACCGACCTCCCGGCGGAGGACATCGACGCGCTGGCCGCGCGGCTCGCGGACGAGGGGTACTCGTTCCCGGGCGTCGGCGGTCCGGTGGACACGGCCGCGGAGTTCGCCGCCGCCTGGGAGCGCCATGCCGGCGCGCGGGCCCAACTCAGGAGAAGCGAACGGCTCTACCGGCTCGGCACGCTCACGCCGCCGACGCCCGTTCCGCCGGGCCGCGCCCGGGTGGCCGGCGAGAGCGACCACGCGCTCGTCGCGCGCTGGTACTCCGAGTTCGCCGGGATCTTCGGGCGGAACGAGAGGCAGGACCAGGACCGCTGGGCCGAGAGCCGAATCGCGTACGGCGGTGTCACGCTCTGGGAGACGCCGGACGGCACGCCGGTGGCCATGGCCGGAGCGACCCCCC
Source organism: Streptomyces sp. NPDC058086 (assembly GCF_042885015.1). Classification (NCBI taxonomy): domain Bacteria; kingdom Bacillati; phylum Actinomycetota; class Actinomycetes; order Kitasatosporales; family Streptomycetaceae; genus Streptomyces; species Streptomyces sp. NPDC058086. The sequence goes on from NZ_JBHVST010000025.1 coordinate 73,471, forward strand.
TGATCGCCGGGCAGATCCGGGTCGCCCCCGTCTACACCCCGGCGCCCCTGCGCGGACGCGGCTACGCGGGGGCCGCCACCGCCGAGGTCAGCAGGGCCGCGCTGGCCGCCGGAGCGGACGAGGTGCTCCTCTTCACCGACCTCGCCAATCCGACCAGCAACGGCCTCTACCAGCGCATCGGTTACCGCCCAGTCGCCGACTTCGCCGTCTACGACTTCGTCACCTTCTCGGCCGTGAACGGCTGAGCTTGCCTCGCCAGAACCAGGTGAAGTAGCCGCCCGTGAGCCGGTGCGCGGCGACGACCGCGGCCGCCCCGTGACAGCCTTCTGTAAACGCGCCCAGGCCCACCTGAGCGGTCCCGAGTCTCAGGGCCAGAGCAGCTCCTTGCGCCAGCCCTCCGAAGAGGGTTCCGTACGGCGGTAGACGAGCCGTACGTGCCGACGCCTCGCGTCCCCCTGGAAGAACTCCACCTCTTCCGGCCGGAGGCGGTAGAGGGTCCACGTCGGGGCAGGGGCGTCGGGCTCGCGCTGAGCGCGGTCCCAAGCGGCATCCGAGGCCCGCCCCAACTCCTCTACGGAACCGAGCACTTCACTCTGCCCGCCCACGAGCGCGGCGGCCAGCGCCCCCGTCGAACGGGCGTGCAGATCCGCCTGCCCCTCCTCGGCCGGGGCGACCTCGACCGGGCCCCGCAGCCGGATCTGGCGGCCCTGAGCGGGCCAGTAGAAACTCAGCGCGGCGTACGGGCGCGCGGCCAGCTGGCGGCCCTTGCGGCTGGTGACATGGCTCGCGAAGGCCCAGCCGTCCGCGTCCGCGCCGTGCAGCATCACGATCCGGACGTCGGGCAGCCCGTCCTCGTCCGCCGTCGCCAGCGACATCGTGTGCGGTTCGCTCTGCCCCGCGGCGACCGCCTCCGCGAACCACTCCGTGAACAGCGGGAGTGGTTCGGCGGGTGCGGATGCCGGGTCGAAGGTGGGCAGCTCTACGTCCCACACCCGCAGTGACCTGAGCAGCTCGTGAAGATCCGTTCCCATGCCCCGAGTATCACTCGGAGGTCCGGCAAAGCTGCGCCATGAGCACCCCGTGCAGCAGCTCCGCGTCCACGAACTCACCCACCTCCGGTGCGCCGTGCCCCCAGCTCAGGGGGTACGTGTTCCCCTCCGGCGCGGGTACGCCCACGTACTCGTCGTGCGCCGAGCGAGTGAACCGGCGGGCCCCGGGCGGCCAGTCGTGCTCCGCGCCCTCCCCGGGTGCCAGCAGGAAGTACGTCCACCGGCAGCCGTTGGATTCCCTGACGACCGGTCCGGGGTGACCGTCGGTGAGCGCGACGAGGTGGTGCAGCACGGCTTCCCCGCGTACGCCGCACACCCGGATGGCGTCGAAGTGGACCCCGGCGAGGCGTAGTTGAAGCCCGGACCTTGGGACCCAATTCGGGGTGAGTTTGTTCGTCATGACTATGAGCGTGGCGGTGGTTGCGTAGCGTGACTAGGTGAACACGGTCCACATTGCCGGTTGTGGGGAGGATGGTGGTCGTTGTGGGGGCGAATGGTGGGGTGTCCGTGGGGCGCAGGTTGGTGGGGGAGTTGCTGCGGATTCATCGGGGGCGGCGGGGGCTGACGCAGAAGGAGGCCGGGGAGTTGTTGCTGGTCTCCGAGGGGTGCCTCGGGTCGTACGAGAGGGCGGAACGCATTCCGCCGATCCAGTTCCTCAAGGACGCGGACAACGGGCTGGACGCGAGGGGTGCGCTCGTCGCGTGCATCGAGATGATGGAGGAGGAGAAGTACGCGCCCACCTTCGTCAATTGGGTGCGGCTGGAACGGCACGCGCGGGTGATCAGCGCGTACGAGAACATGCTGATCCCGGGGCTGCTTCAGTCCCGGGATCACGCGCAGGCGCTGTACGAAGCGCGGCGGCCTGCGTTCACTGAGGAGGAGATCGAGGGGCACGTAACGGCTCGGTTGGAACGGCAGTCGGTGCTGACGCGCAACCCGCCGCCGTACGTGGGCTACGTGATCGAGGAGTCCGTACTGGAACGGCATCTCGGGGGTGCGGAAGTGCTCAAGGGACAGTTGCTGCACATCCTGGAGTGCATCCGGACGATGAGGCAGCACCTCACGGTTCAGGTGATGCCGACCAAGCGGCATACGCACGCCGGGCTGAACGGGCCGATGCAGCTGATGGGCACCGAGGAGGGGCGCAATCTGGTGTACGTGGAGGCCCATGGCGGCGATAAGTTGATCCACAAGCCGGAGCAGGTGACCGATCTGTTCGAAATCTTCGGCATCCTGCGGGCCCAGGCGCTCAACCCCTGGGAGTCCGAGGAGCTGATCAAGCAGAAGGCTGGAGAACTGTGAACGCGACCGAACTGAACTGGTTCAAGTCGAGCTACAGCAACAACGAGGGCGGCGCCTGCCTCGAAATAGCCACCCCCACCACCGCCCCCACCACCATCCACATCCGCGACTCAAAGAACCTCACCGGCCCCACCCTCACCATCACCCCCACCACCTGGACCGCCTTCCTCCGTACCGTCCGTTGAGGCGCTCCTCGGGCGTCGCTCTCGGTGGCGCCCTCCTGCTCCCCCTCGCCGCCTGCGGCCTCGCGGAGCCCAAGTCCTGGATCTCCGCCCCCGAGGTCTTCTACCTGCGCCCCGTCGGTGACAAATCCGGGCCCAAGGCCAAGATGCCGTTCCATCTGCAGGCCGAGGACGTCAAGGCGACCAGCCGTTACGGCACGCAGGATCACCGGCTGACCGTCGACGTGCGCGGGTCCGAGGGCGTCGTACGGCTGAAGGCGGTCGGTCTGCACAAGGGCGGGACCCGGTGCGTCAACGACACCGTGCGTGCCATCTGCGACGTCAGCGGTGCCTACGACAGCTGGTCGGACCTGGACCGTGTCCACCCGGTCGCCGCCGAGGGCAGCAAACCCGGCGACACAGGCATCGTGCGCTTCACGTTCACCACGAAGAACGGGAAGACGCTCACCACCCGCACCCGGGTCGTGGTCGGGGAGCCCGTGGTGAAGGTGCGAACGCTCAAGGTCATCAAGGACGTGCGCCCCGGCGCCGACGTGACCGTACCGGTCGTCGTCCGCAATGACGGCGAGGTGCCGGTGAAGGGGCTCGCCCTCGAACTCGGCTCCGGAGGAATGGACTTCCGGCAGCGGTACGCCAACTGCCTTTACCCACCCCAGCATCACGGCCACACGGCCGTCTGCCGCTTTCCCGGACTGCGTATCCCGCCGGGTGGGACCGTCGTCCTGCACCCGGCCCTGCGCCTGCGCGCGTCGAAGACGCGGATGTACGGCTCCTTCAGCCAGGAGGCCTGGCCGCTGGACTCGGGGCCCGGGCAGTACACCGTGGTGCCGCCGGGCGGCGACCACGGTGACGGCCCGCCCCTGACTGCCGAGGCCGTGCGCGGCGCCGACGACACCGACGACACGTTCGCCGAGGGAGACGTCTTCACCGACGTGCGTCTGGACACCCACGCCGACTACGAGGTCTTCGGCGTCGAACTGCGGGGCACCCCCGGCACGAAGCGCTCGCTGCGGCTCAAGGTCCGCAACAACGGGCCCGGCATCCCCGGCGCCGGCACGAAGCTGCTGTTCACGCCGCCGCCCGGCACCGTGCTGGAAGAACCCATGGAGGCCATCGACGTGGACGCGTACGAGCCGTACTGCGACTCCGACGGCCCGGCGTACAGCTGCCTCGTGGGCCGACTCGACCCCGGCAAGACCCGTGACTTCGAGTTCACCCTGAGCCTCGACGGTCCGGGGCAGGGCGGCGTGGCCCTCCAGGACACCGAGCCGTCCACGGGCCGCCGCGATTCGAACCCGGCCAACGACACGGCTCCTGTCACCGTTCTGCCTTGACCTTCCGTGTCCCTGGCGCACCCCCGTGACGCCAGGGAACGGAAGAGGCTGTTGCGTTTTCCGCTGCCTCTAAGATGTGGCGCGGATCGGCCTGTGCGGGAGGACCGAACGTGTCAGCGACGCGGCTGAACACGCCAGTCACCGCCGCGGTGTTGTGAGGTGCCTGTTTTGTACAGCGTTGCCCTGCCGAAGATGGTGCTCGCGAGAACGGCGGGAACCGGGTACGAGGCCGGCCGCCTCGCCCGGGAAGCGGGGATCCCGGCGTGGGCCATGGACAGCGACGACATCACCGTCGCCAACGACTGTTTCCTGCGGACCCTGGTACTGGCCGAGCACCACCATGGTGTGCCCGACGTCGGACTGCGCGTCGGCGCCGACTTCGCGCCCGGCCAACTCGGTGTCTACGACTACCTGTTCACCACGGCACGGACTCTCGGGGAGGGCTACGCGGCGAGCGGGCGGTATGTGGACCTGATCACCGGTGTGGGGCAGTACGCCGTCGTGGCCGCCACGGAGAGAGTCGTGCGGGTCACCTTCTCGCTGGCCGAGGACGAGGACCGGGGGCGGGAGCTGGCCATCCAGACCGGGATGTCCGACCTGCTCTCCCGTTCCCGCTGGGCGACCGGACGGCCGATCGGAGCCGTGGAGGTCAGCCTGCGGCAGCGCGCACCGCGCAGGTCCACCATGTTCAGCGACTTCCTCGGCACCACCCGGATCACGTACGGGGCCGACACCGACAGCGTGACCCTGCGCGCCGCCGATCTGGAGCTGCCGCTGCGCACCGCCGATCCCGCCCTCGCCGCCATCATGGAGCGCCACGCGGCCTCGCTGCCGCGCATCCAGCCGCGCCCCACCAGCTGGCCCGACCGCGTCCAGCAGGCGCTGGCCGCCGCGGTGCTCACGGAGGACCCCCTCTCCCTCACCTCCGTCGCGCGACGGCTGGCGACGAGCCCCAGAACTCTCCAGCGCCGGCTCGCCGAGTCGGGCACCACCTGGCGCCATGAGGTCGACCGCGCCCGGCAGGCGCAGTTCGCGCGGCTCCACCGGCACCCGGCCGCGCCCTCCGGCGGCAAGGCCGGTCTCCTCGGCTACTCCGACGCCCGCGCCCTGCGCCGGGCCAGACGCCGCTGGGCCGCACGCTGAACCGCTGCCCGGCCCCTACCGCCCCAGCGCCGACGGGGCCGACCGTCCGAGCACCAACGGCCCCTACCGCCCCAGCACCACTGTCCCCGACGAGCAGAACCACCCGCCCGTCCCGGAGGCCACCGCCAGCTCGGGAAGGCGTCCGCCCGCCTTCCTGACCTGCCGTTCCCCGGCCTCCCCGCGCAGTTGCCGTACGGCCTCCACCAGGAGGAACAGGCCCCGCATGCCTGGATGTTGGGCCGAGAGTCCGCCCCCGTCCGTGTTCACGGGCAGCTCCCCGCCCACTGTCAGGCGCCCCTTCTCCACGAACTGACCGCCCTCGCCCTTCGCGCAGAAGCCCAGGTCCTCCAGGGTCACGAGGGTCATGTAGGTGAAGGCGTCGTAGATCTCGGCCACGTCGATCTCGTCGGGCCGCACCCCCGCCCGCTCGAAGGCGAGGCGTCCGCTCACCGCCGCGGGGGAGACGGTGAAGTCCGGCCACTCGGACATCGTCGTGTGCGAGACGTGCTCGCCGGTGCCGAGGATCCACACCGGGGCCGTACGGCAGTCCCGTACGTACTCCTCGGCCGTCAGCAGCACCGCCGCGCCGCCGTCGGAGCGTAGACAGCAGTGCAGCTTGGTGAAGGGGTCGGCGATCATCGGGCCGGACAGGACGTCGTCGGTGGTGATCGGGGTGCGGAACATCGCCTCCGGGTTCAGCGCCGCGTTCGCCCGCGCCTGGACGGCCACCGACGCGAGCTGTTCGAGCGTCGTGCCGTACTCGTGCATGTGGCGGCGCGCGGCCATCGCGTACTTGGCGATGAGCGTGTGGCCGTAGGGGACCTCGAACTGGAGAGGACCCCGGGCGCCGAAGGAGAGGTTGCCGGTGCGGCGGCCCGCCCTGATGTCGGCGCGGGCGGTCGAGCCGTAGACGAGGAGGACGGCGCGGGCGTGGCCCGCCGCGATCGCGTCCGCCGCGTGCGCGGCCATGACCTCCCAGGTGGAGCCGCCGACGGCGGTGGAGTCGACCCAGGTGGGGCGCAGGCCCAGGTACTCGGCCACCTCGACCGGTGGCAGGGTGCCGAGGCCCGCCGACGCGAACCCGTCGACCAGCGAGCGGTCCATCCCCGCGTCCGCCAGCGCACGCCTGGCGGCCTGGGCATGCAGGGCGTAGGGCGTCGCGTCGTCCACGCGACCGCAGTCCGAGAGGGAGACACCCACGACGGCGATCTTGCGCTTCCCCGGAGTCATGAATCTGACGGTACATCAGATACGGCGGCGCGCGGGAGGTCGTCGTGGCTCTGGGCATCCGTACCGCACGGCGCTAATGTGACGGGCCGTCAGATCGGGAGAAAGGGCCTGGCCATGGACGCCCGTTTCACCGCCGAACAGGACGAGATCCGCCGCACCCTGCGGGAACTCCTGCTCAAGCGCTGCGGTCCGGAGGAGGTGCGGTCGGCCGTGCGCACCGGGGTCGGATACGACACCGGGCTCTGGGAGGCACTCGCACAGCAGCTCGGGCTGCCGGGGCTCGCCCTGCCCACGGCGTACGGCGGGGTCGGCTGCTCGTTCGCCGACCTCGCCCTCGCCTGCGAGGAGTCGGGGCGGGCCCTCGCGCCCTCGCCGCTGCTCGCCACGGCCGCCCTCGCGGCCCCGCTGATCCTCGCCCTCGGCACCGACGCACAGCGCGCCGCGCTGCTGCCCGGGATCGCGGCCGGCGAGCTGACCGCCGCCCTCGCGGTACCGGGCGCCGGGCTTCCCACCGCGCTCTGCCTGGTCGGCGACAACGCCGGGGACTGGGCGGGCGGCGGCCGGGCGGGGGGCGTACAGGCCCGGCGGGGCGAGGAGGGCGGCTGGTGCCTCTACGGGGAGGTGGAACAGGTCCTCGACGGGCACAGCGCGGGGCTCCTGCTGGTCGCCGCGCACACCGGGGGGTTCGCCCGGGCCCGGACCCGGATCTTCCTCGTGACGGAGGGTGCCCAGGGACTCGTACGGATGCGGCAGACGTCGTTGGACGAGACGCGGGCGCAGGGGCGGGTGCAATTGCGGCAGGTGCGGGCCGAGTTGCTGGGCGAGGAGGACGGCGACGTGCTCGGCGCGCTCGCCTCCGTCGGGGACAGCGCGGCCGCCCTGCTCGCCGTCGAAGCCGTCGGCGGAGCCGACCGGGCGCTGGAGCGGACCGTCGCCCACGTGCGGCAGCGGGAGCAGTTCGGGCGGGCGATCGGGTCCTTCCAGGCGGTGAAGCACCGGCTCGCGGACGTGTACGTGCGGGTGCAGGCGGCGCGGTCCGCCGCGTACTACGCCGCCTGGGCGGCGGGGGCCGGGGGCGAGAGGGTCGGCGGGCTCGCGCTCGCCCAGGGCCTGGAAGCGCTGCGCACGGCCGCCGCCGAGGCGATCCAGCTGCACGGCGGCATCGGCTTCACCTGGGAGCACGAGGCCCAGCTGTACTTCAAGCGCGCGGCCGGCGACGAGCTGCTCTTCGGGCCCGTGCACCGGCTGCGGGCGTACGCCGCCGACGCGGCGCGGCTCTTCGACGGCGCGGAGGTGGCGGTCTGATGGCGGCGGGAATCCGGTCGCGAGCCGTCGTACGGAGTGTGCAGAAGGTGTCCTCGACGCGGGTCTTCGCCCGGGTCGCCCCGCACCTCGTCCCGGCCCTCGACCGCGCGGTGCACCGGCTGACGCGCGGCAAGGTGCTGCTCAGCGCGCAGCTGCTGCCGGGGATCGTGCTGACCGTGCGGGGGGCCCGCAGCGGGCTGGAGCGGCGCACGCCACTGGCCTGTATGCCAGAGGGGGCACAGGGGACGGAGGGGGCACAGGGGACCGAGGGGCCGAAGGGGACGGGCGGCCGGACAGGCAGCTGGATTCTCGTCGGGTCCAACTTCGGGCGCACCGATCATCCGGCCTGGACCGCCAACCTCCTCGCCCATCCGGACGCCGTCATCAGCTGGCAGGGCGAGGACATCCCCGTGACGGCCCGTCTGCTGGAGGGGGAGGAGCGGGACGCGGTCTGGAAGGCGGTGCTGGCGTTCTGGCCGCCGTACGCCACGTACCAGGCGCGGATCGATCGTGAGATCAGGCTGTTTCGCATCGTGCGCCGCGGCGCATAGCGCAGCAGGCGGCAGTCCACGAAGTGAACTGCCGCCTGCATGACAGGATGTGGGCCGAACAGGAGCCCCAGAAGATACGGTCGCGCTACTTGGTCGGCTTCTTCCCGGTCACCCCGAGGTGCACCAAGAGCGCCAGGTTCGGCTTGAGTTCGGCCTGCTTGACCCCCCAGGTCTGGAAGCCCTTCTGGTGCGAGGCCACCGCGGCGAGCATCGCGACGAGCGAACCGGCGATCGCCCCGGGGTTCACGTCCTTGTCGACCTTGCCCTTGGACTGGAGCTCGGCGACCGAGTCCGAGAGGGAGTTGTTCACCGAGTTGAGAATCTTCATTCGGATCTTGTAGAAGCGTTTGTCGCCCTCGGCGGCACCCAGGTCGACCACGCGCAGAATCGCCTCGTTCTTCCGCCAGAACTCCAGGAAACCGTCAACGAGTTCCTGCGCGGTCGCCCAGCCGGCCTTGCCGACCCAGGAGCGCCCTTCGAGGAGCTGGGTCAACCCGGCGCCCTCTGCTGCCATTTGCTCGGCGATCTCCAGAACGGCGCCTTCGACGTCCGGAAAGTACTGGTAGAAAGTCGCCGGCGACGTGCCCGCCTTCCGGGCGACATCAATGACTTTGACGTCCCGGTACGGCGACGAGCTGAGCATTTCACTGAGGCAGTCGAGCAGTTTCTGCCTGGTCGCCTGCCCTCGCCGTCCGGCCACGCGGCCGTCGACGGTACGCACTTGTCCTGTCATGCCGTCAGCTTACCGAGGGGTGATCGGAGCGCGATTCGGCCGACTGCAAATGGGGTGCGTGGGGGAGTGTGGGCGGCGAGTGGGGGGCCCTGGGGGATGCCCGAGGGTGTCCGGGCCGTCGCGCGGAGTGGATGAAAGGCCGTTAACTTGGCCGCATGGCCGTATCCCGGGCGTCCGACGCAACGCACGCCTACTCGGAGGGCGTCCCCTGCTGGGTCGACGCGCAGCTTCCCGACGTGGAGGCGGGCAGGCGCTTCTACGGTGAGCTGTTCGGCTGGACCTTCGGGGAGGGCTTCGGGCCGCACACGGAGGGCGTGTGGGCGCGCCATCACGGAGAGCCCGTCGCCGCCCTCACCCCCAAGCGGGACGGCCGGATGCCCACCGTCTGGACGGTGTCGTTCGCGACCCCGGACGCCGTCGCGCTTGCGGCCCGGATCCAGGCGGCCGGCGGGCAGGTGATCACCGCGCCCACTCGGCTGGGCCCCTACGGTACGGCCGCCCTCGCGACCGATCCCGAGGGCGGGGTCTTCGGCCTGTGGCAGGCGGGCACTCACCCCGGTTTCGGCAAGCGGCACGAGCCGGGCTCCTTCTGCTGGGCCGAGCTGTACGCGCGGGACCCGGAAACCGTCGACCGTTTCTACGGCACCCTGTTCCACGAAGCCCTGTTCGGTCCCGACGCCTCGCCCGACTTCGGCCGCGCCCCGGTCTCCGCCGTCTTCCCGGCCGAGATGCCGCCGCACTTCCTCGTGCACTTCGGAGTGGAGGACGTCGACGCGGTTCTCGGTACGGTGAACCGGCTCGGCGGACGCGTCCAGACACTCCCTTTCGACACGTCGTACGGAAGAGCGGCCGTCGTCACGGACAATCAAGGGGCGTCGTTCGCCGTACTCCAGGTACGGGGCCGGTGATTTTGTCCCGAGACACCCCGTTCCGCCCCCGGGTTCGCAACCTGTGGCCCGGACAGGAAGAATCGGGGTGCGTGCCGCCATGGCGGTGCGGTGGTGAGACGCTGCACGGGGCCGCGTTCATACGTGGATGATGTGGCTCGTACGGGGAGGTGGCAGGCAAGTGGTGGATCAGCTGACACAGCACGATCCGCGGCGGATCGGGCCGTTCGAGGTGCTGGGACGGCTGGGTGCCGGCGGCATGGGGCTGGTCTATCTCGCGCGCTCGGCTTCGGGCCGGCGCGTGGCGATCAAGACGGTCAGGACCGAGCTCGCCGAGGACCAGCTGTTCCGGGTCCGCTTCACTCGTGAGGTGGAGGCCGCGCGAGCGGTCTCCGGCTTCTACACGGCGGCCGTGGTCGACGCCGATCCGCGCGCGGCCGTGCCGTGGCTGGCCACCGCGTACGTTCCGGCGCCCTCCCTCGAAGAAATAGTGAACGAGTGCGGGCCGATGCCGGCCCAGGCGGTGCGCTGGCTGGCGGCGGGCGTCGCGGAGGCGCTGCAGTCGATCCACGGCGCCGGGCTCGTCCACCGTGACCTGAAGCCCTCGAACGTGCTGGTGGTGGAGGACGGGCCGCGGGTCATCGACTTCGGTATCGCCTCCGGTGTTTCGAACACCCGTTTGACGATGACGAACGTCGCTGTCGGCACCCCGGCCTACATGTCCCCCGAACAGGCGAAGGACTCGCGCAGCGTCACCGGTGCGAGCGATGTCTTCTCGCTCGGCTCGATGCTGGTGTTCGCCGCCACGGGGCACGCGCCCTTCCACGGCGCCAACCCGGTCGAGACGGTCTTCATGCTGCTGCGGGAGGGCCCCGACCTGGAGGGCCTCCCGGACGAGCTGCGCCCCCTCATCGAGTCCTGTATGCAGATGGAGGCGACCGGCCGTCCCAACCCCGCCGACCTCCAGGCCCAGTTGGCACCCCACCTCTTCGGCTCCGGCTCCGACGACAGCGGTACGGCGTCGGCGTGGCTGCCCGAGCGGGCGGTAGGCCTGATCGAGGCGCGCCGCGGGGGCCGTCCGGCGCTGAAGCCCCCGTCCTCCGGCGGTCGCAGCGGTGGCGGACGCCCCGCCCTTCCTCCGCCGCCCTCGCACGCTCCCGTGCCCGTCGGGGCGCCCGACGCCGGCCCCGTGCGGCTCGCGGGCGGCCAGGTGCCCATCGGCCCCGGACCGCGCGTCGCCGACGCCCGTGCCGCCGCCGTGAAGGCACCTCCTCCGGAGGCGGGCCTCGCCGCCTCCTGGTCCCGCCCGCGCGTCGGCGTCAACGGCGCCGACCCCGCGCCGTCGGTCGCTCCGCCGCCCGCACCGGACTCCCCGTCCGGCTGGCGGCCCTGGCGCTTCCGTATGTCGAACGACGTCTGGGGTACGCCCTCGGTCGCGGGCGACCTCGTCTACGTCACCTCCTTCGAAGTCCACGCCCTGGACGTCGCGACCGGCCGCCGCCGCTTCAAGACGCGGGACGTGGCCTGGTCCATGGCGGTCGCGGACGGCCGCATCCACGCCTCCGACGGCCCCACCCTCTTCGCCCTGAACGCGCGGGAGGGCGCGGACCTGTGGCGGCTGTCCACGGACGCCTGGGTGTACTCCCTGAAGGCCGACCGCGGGACCGTCATCACCGGTACGCGCGGGGGCGGTGTCCAGGCCTGGGAGGCCTCCAACGGCCAGAAACTCTGGGAGATCACCGGCGCCCAGACCGACTTCGAGTCCCCGGAGGCCGGGCCCGCCGTCCACGACGGCACGGTGTACGTCTGGAAGGACGCCCGGCTGTGTGCCCTGGAGGCCCGTACGGGTGAGGAGCGGTGGTCGTACCCGATCGGCGACGCGGCGTCGTGCGGAGGCGTACCCGTACGGATCACGTCCGCCCCCGACGGCTACGTCTACATCTCCGCGGGCACCCGCGTCCTCGCCGTCGACGTCGCGAGCGGGCACGTCCGCTGGCACTTCGAGGCCCCCGCGGTCTTCCTCTCCCCGCCGACCTTCGTGCCGGGCCCCGCGGTCACGGGAGGCGGCGTCTACCTCGCCGACTACCTCGGCACGGTGTACGCCCTCGACGCGACGGACGGTCGCGACCGCTGGCGCATCGCGACCGAGGCCCGCTCCTCGATCGATCCCGTCCTGGTCGCCGCCGGCCACGTCCACGTCGGCAGTGGCAAGGGGTTGTACACCCTCGACGCGGTCACCGGCACCCCGAAGTGGCGCTTCCAGGCCGGGGGCGACCTCGTGGGCGCGCCCGCGGTCGCCGAGGGCCGCATCCACTTCGGCTCCACGGACCATCTCCTCTACACCCTGAAGGCGGACGACGGCCGGCTCCGCTGGAAGCTGGCGACGGGCGGGGAGATCACCGGTGCGCCGGTGGTCAAGGACGGGGTGGTGTACGCGTGCAGCAAGGACCGGTGCGTGTACGCGCTGGACGCGGAGAAGGGGACGGGGACGGCCCGCACGGCGTAGGGCCCCCGGGGTGCGGTGATTCGGCTGCGGGACGGTGGGGGCTTGGCGCGCAGTTCCCCGCGCCCCTGAGGGGCGGGGCTGCGCCCCGGCCCCCGCATCAGGTGCTTTTAGGGGCGCGGGGAACTGCGCGACCAGACCCCACTCGGCCGCAGACGCATCACCGCACCCGGAATCCGTTCGGTCGGCGTGCGGAGAACAGAGCCGCTTGCCGGGCCGGGGGCAGGTTGCCGAGGGAGATGAGGTGCGGCGCCTGCGTGAAGGCGTGGGCGCGGGCGGCCTCGTGGGCCGTCCACAGCGCGCGGACGGTGCCCTGCACTCCTTCGGAGGGGTAGGAGGCGATCACCGTGGCGCAGCGGACGGCGGCCTCCAACGCACCCCCGGGCGGGGTGAGTTCGGACACCCACCCGATGTCGTACGCCCGCCGCGCGGACATCCGTTCGGCGTTCCCCATGAGTGCCATCCGCGCCGCCTCCCCGTACGGCATCCGGTGCGCCGCGTACACGGACTCGTACGCGCTGACCATGCCGTACGTCGTGTGCGGGTCGAAGAAGGTGGCGGTCTCGTCGGCGACGACGAACTCCGCCTCCCCGAGGAGGTAGAAGGCCCCGCCGCACGCCATCCCGCGCACGGCCGCGACGACCGGCTTCCACAGGTCGTTGGCCTTCGGGCCGATGCGCAGGAGCGGGTCGTCGACCATGTAGGGGGAAGCGGGCTGGGGAGTCTCGGTGGTGCGGTCGAGGCCCGTGGAGAAGGCCCGTTCGCCCGCCCCCGTGAGGACCACGGCCCGTACCGAGTCGTCGAAGCGGAACGCCCGCCAGGCGGCCGAGAGTTCGGACGCCAGGGCCTCGTCGATGGCGTTCAGTTTTTCCGGGCGGTCCAGGGTGAGGACCGCGACGCCGGTGTCCTTGTCGGTCGCGATCCGCAGCGCGCCGCCGTTCACGACCGGCCGTCCAGAACCCACTGCGGCAGCCCCTCCCCGCTGAACACCACCCGTACCCGCGCTCCGATCCGGATCCGGTCCGGGGAGAAGGAGTCGAGCGGTGCGCCCGGGGCCGTGACCAGGTTGCCGACCAGGCGGATGCGCGGGGCCTCGGCGAGTTCGACGACGATCGCGTTGTACGGGGCCAGGGCCGCGTACGCCGGGAGCAGCGGCGGGTGCGGGACGACGTACGACCAGACGCGGCCCAGTCCGCTCATGCGTCGCCACTCGCTGCCGAAAGACTGGCAGTGGGGACAGCAGGGGCGGGGCGGGAAGCGCAGCTCGCCGCAGTCGGCGCACGCCTGGATCCGTAGCTCGCCCTGGGCGGCGTACCCCCAGAAGGGCGCGCCGTCGTCGTCGAGGACGGGGGTGAGAAGGGGCTCGGTCATCTCGGCTCCTCAGTTCCGCAGCAGGATCGCGGAGGTGGGGACGCCCTCCCCCGCCGTGACCAGGCAGGTGGCGGCCCCGGGTACCTGGGCGGTGCTCATGCCCCGCAACTGCTTCACGCCCTCGTTGATGAGGTTGAAGCCGTGGACGTACGCCTCGCTGAGTCCGCCCCCGCCGGTGTTGAGAGGCAGCCGGCCCCCGATCTCCAGTGCGCCGCCCTCCGTGAAGGCCGCGCCCTCGCCGCGTCCGCAGAATCCGTAGCCCTCCAGGGAGAGCGGAACGAGGGGGGTGAAGGCGTCGTAGATCTGGGCCACGTCGACGTCGTCCGGGGTGAAGTCGGCGTGTTTCCACAGGTGCCGGGCGGCCGTCCAGGCGGGGCCGGTGAGCGGGTCGTCGTTCCAGTAGTTGACCATGCCGTGGTGCTGGGCGGGCAGACCCTGGGCGGCGGAGTGGACGTACACGGGGCGCTGCCGGCAGTCCCGGGCGCGCTCGGCGGACACGATCACGCACGCCAACGCGCCGTCCGTCTCCAGGCAGTTGTCGAAGAGGCAGAGGGGTTCGCTGATCCAGCGGGAGGTCATGTACATCTCGCGGGTCAGCGGGCGCTCGTACATCATCGCGGCGGGGTTCTGGTTGGCGCGGTTGCGGCAGGCGAGGGCGACGTTGAAGAGGTGGTCGCGGGTGGCGCCGTACTCGTGCATGTAGCGACGGGCCAGCATGCCTATCTCGTCGGCCGGTCTGAGCAGCCCGAAGGGGCGGGTCCACTGGGCGGGGGTGGGCAGTTGGACGGCGGTGTTCTTCCACGGCCTCGGCCCGCTGCCGCGCTTGCGCGACCGCCAGGCCACGCCCACCGTCGCCTGACCGGTGGCGACGGCGGCGGCGAGGTGCGCGACGGTGGCGCAGGAGCCGCCGCCCCCGTAGCCCACCTTGCTGAAGAAGGTGAGATCGCCGAGGCCGACCGCCTTCGCGACCTCCACCTCGTCGGTCTCCTCCATGGTGTAGGAGGCGAGGCCGTCGACTTCGGAGGGCGCGATTGCGGCGTCGTCGAGGGCGGCGAGGATCGCGCGGCAGGCCAAGGTCTTCTCGGACTCGGGGAGTTGCTTGGCGAAGGGGGTCTGACCGATGCCGACGACGGCGGTGGCGTCCTTGATCCCCGGCATGGGTGCACCTCCACGGAAGGGCCCGACTGCTGACAGGCCGTCAGGCTACAGCTAATCTGACGGGTAGTCAGCTAGTGGGTTCGTGCCTACGGAGGCGTGAGATGCGCGGAGACCTGGAGTGGGGCAGCATCCCGGGGCTGATGCGGTCGGCGGCGACGCGCTTCGCGGACCGCGAGGCCGTCGTCGAGGGCCGTACGCGGATCTCCTACGCCGAGCTGGGCGCCCGCGTCGAACGTGCGGCGGCCGCCTGCCTCGCGAACGGCGTACGGCTCGGCGACCGGGTTGCCATCTGGGCGCCGAACACCCTGGACTGGATCGTCTCCGCCCTCGGCGCGGTGTCCGCGGGCGCGGTGCTCGTCCCGCTCAACACCCGCTTCAAGGGCGCCGAGGCGGCGTACGTACTGTCCCGGAGCCGCGCGCGGCTGCTGTTCGTGACGGGGACGTTCCTGGGGACGTCGTACGTGGCGTCGCTGCGACGGGCGGCGGGGGAGGAACAGGAGGGGGAGGGCGCCGGAAACGGACCCCTCCCCGGGCTCCCGCACCTCGAACAGGTGGTGGTACTGGCGGACGACGCCCCCGCCGACTTCCGCACCTGGAAGGACTTCCTGGCGGACGGCGAGGGTGTCGGGGCGGCGGAGGTGCGGGAACGGGCGGCGGCCGTGCCGGGATCGGCGCCCTCGGACATCGTCTTCACCTCGGGTACGACGGGCCGGCCCAAGGGCGCCGTGATCACGCACGCGCAGAGCCTGCGGGCGTACGAGGTGTGGTGCGAGCTGGCCGGTCTGCGCCGGGAGGACCGCTACCTGATCGTGAACCCCTTCTTCCACACCTTCGGCTACAAGGCCGGGGTGCTCGCCTGTCTGATGCGGGGCGCGACGATGATCCCGCAGCCGGTGTTCGACGTGGACACGGTGCTGGCGAACATCGCGTCCGAGCGGGTCACGGTCCTGCCCGGCCCGCCGACCCTCCACCAGTCCCTCCTCGACCACCCGGCGCGGGCGTCGTACGACCTGTCGACGCTGCGGCTGGTGGTGACCGGAGCCGCCGTGGTCCCGCTGCGCCTGGTGGAACGCCTGCGCACCGAACTGGGCGTGGAGACGGTCCTGACGGCGTACGGCCTCTCGGAGGCCAGCGGATTCGTGACGATGTGCCGCCGGGGCGACCCGTCGTCCGTGATCGCGTCGACCTCGGGACGCGCCATCCCGGGCGTGGAGATACGCGTCGAGGCGCCGGCGGGAACCCCGGGCGAGGTACTGGTCCGCGGCTTCAACGTGATGCGGGGCTACTTCGAGGACGCCGAGGAGACCGCCCGCGTCCTGACCCCGGACGGCTGGCTGCGCACCGGCGACGTGGGCGTCCTGGACCCGGCGGGCAACCTCCGCATCACCGACCGCATCAAGGACATGTTCATCGTCGGCGGCTTCAACGCCTACCCCGCCGAGATAGAACAACTCCTCGGCCTCCACCCGGACATCGCGGACGTGGCGGTGATCGGCGTACCGGACGGCCGGCTGGGCGAGGTCGGCAAGGCCTACGTGGTCCGCCGCCCGGGATCCGTCCTCACCTCCGACGACCTCCTCGCCTGGTCCCGCCGCGAGATGGCGAACTACAAGGTGCCGCGGGTGGTGGAGTTCGTCACGCAGCTCCCACGGAACGCCGGCGGGAAGGTGGTGAAGGGGGAGCTGCGGGGACGGTGAGGCTCGGGCCGCCTGCTCAGGCGTGATCCGGCGGGGACGACGGCCGCGCAGGTCATTCCTGGACGAGGGACTGCCGGGCGATGGAGTGGACGGCGTGGATCTCGTCCATGGCGGCGCGCCAGACGGGGGCGTTCCGATCGATGGTCCGAGCCGCGTGCTCGGCGGCGCGCAATCGCGCTGCCAGCGCCGGGTTCCTGGCGATCTCCACCGCGACGGCCCACGTCTCGAGGAACTGGACGATCGGCCCGAGGCGGCCCGTGGCCGCGGCCAGCGTGATCGCCTCGTCCTTGTCACGCTCCATCTCGGCGATCCGGTGGGGCGCGACCTGCGCCAGAGCGCACCGGAGGGCGGCCGGCGTCCGCTCGGGCCGCGCGATGCCGGGCCCGCCGGGCTGGGCATGCCGTGCGGTCATCATGATCCTCCCCCGGTGAATCGGGCCCTGGACACACATCGGCCGCGGCGGCTCCCCCTCCGCGCCGCCGCGGCCGATCCCCGTGTGGTGTAAGTCCGCCCCCCCGGTGGGACTTAGACCGGCTCGTCCGTCGCGTGGATGTTGTCCGGGGTGGCGTCGCCGGTGCTGTCGTCCTTGGCGATCGGGTTCTTGGTGGTGAGGGGCTCGCTGGTGGCGTGGATGTTGTCCGTGGTGGCTTCGCCGACCGGCTCGCCCGTGGCGTGGATGTTGTCGGTGCTGTTGGTGTCGCTCATGTGGCTGTCCCCCTGACAGTCTCGGTGCAATGGATGGAGCGGCCCGTCCGGCAGCTCCCCCGTGGGCCGCCGGACGGGCATCTCGGGGCCGCTACCCTAGTGCCACGGCCTCAGGTCGCCCCGTCTGCCCCCCGACGCGACGGATCGACTCGTTGAGAGTGCCGGGTGGCGATAAACGAACGATGAACGTCCAGGCGTGAGCCCTGCCGCAGAGTCCTATGCGACGGCGAGCGGGTTGAGGAGCGCCCTGACCGTGTCGGCCTCGGGAGCCCCCAACGTCTGGAAGATGTCGAGGGATTCGCGCCAGCAGACCTGGGCCCGGCCGGAGTGGCCGATCCCGTTCAGAGCGTGGCCGAGCACGATGAGAACGTTGGCCCTGCGCCACTCGCCACCGATGCCGCGCAGGACCGTCAGGGCCATCTCGGCGTTCGCCGCCGCCTGAGCCGGGCGTTGGGCGGCGAGGTCGGCCTCCGCGAGGCGGAACAGGGACATGCCCTCCCAGAGGTGCTGGCGGCTGTTGCGGAAGACCGTGAGCGCTTCGCTCAGACGTGTGGTGGCCTCGGGAAGGCGGCCGCTCTGGGTGAGCGCCAGGCCGAGCGCGTAGCGCCCGTTGGCGCCCTTCAGCGCATGGCCCATGTCGTCGTACATGTCGGTGCCCTGCTGGGCCAGGGACACGGCACTACTGGTACGCCTGGTGGCGAGGTGGATACGGGAGAGGTTGCACAGCGCGCTCGCCTCGCCGGGGCGGTCGTGGCAGGCCCGGAAGCTCTCGATCGCCCGGGTGAGGTGTGCTTCGCCGTCCTCGTACTGGTTCTGGTAGAGCGCGATCACGCCGAGGGTGTTGGAGGCCCAGCAACTCGTCAGGTGATCCGTCTCGGCGGCCAGTTCGAGGGCCTGCGCGGCTGCCTCGCGGGCGGGGTCGAAGCGTCCGGTGATGTGGTGGACGTAGGCCAGGGTGACCAGAGCCCGTGCTTCCGCGTGCGCGTCACCTGCCGCCTGGGCCGCTTCCCGCAGAGCGGAGGCGACCCCCTCGTACGCCTTGGAGTTCGTGCCGGACTCCGCCAGATCCACGGAGGCCCACAGCACGTCGACGGCACGCCGGAGGAATCCCTCCTTGGTGGACTGGCGGACGCAGGCGAGCAGGGAGATCGCCTCCGAGTACAGCCAGTCCTGCGCCCGGTGACGGTCCTCGAACGACAGCCCCGGGTGCTCCGTCGGGTCCAGATGGTCCACCAGCCGGTCCCCGGGGCGTTCGATCGCGTATACACCGGCGGCCGTGGCCAAGTAGAAGTCCAGGAGGCGGGACATCGCCGCGTCCCGTTCGCTCGGGGGCTGTTCGTCGCGTTCCGCGCACGCGCGGGCGTAGAGGCGTACGAGGTCGTGGTAGCGGTAGCGGCCGGGGGCGGCGGATTCCAGGAGGGAGGTGTCGACGAGGGATTCGAGGAGGTCCTCGGTGTCGTCGATCGGGAGGTCGAGGACGGCGGCCGCGGCGGCGAGGGAGATGTCGGGGCCGTCGGCCAGGCCCAGCAGACGGAAGGCGCGCGCCTGGGCCGGCTCCAGCTGGCCGTAGCCGAGTTCGAAGGTGGCCTTGACCGCGAGGTCGCCGGCCTGGAGCTCGTCCAGGCGGCGGCGCTCGTCGCCGAGCTTCGCCGCCAGGACCGAGACGGTCCAGGTGCGGCGGGCGGCCAGCCGGGAGGCCGCGATACGGATGGCGAGGGGGAGGAAGCCGCACGCCGCGACGACGTCGAGAGCCGCCTCGCGCTCCGACGCCACCCGCTCCTCGCCGACGATCTTCGTGAAGAGCTGGAGGGCCTCCTCCGGGGACATCACGTCGAGGTCGACCAGGTGCGCGCCCGCCAGGTCCACCATCCGCACCCGGGACGTGACGAGGGCCGCGCAGCCCTCCGTGCCGGGGAGGAGGGGGCGGACCTGGGCCGCGTCGCGGGCGTTGTCCAGGAGGACCAGGACCCGGCGGCCGTCCAGGACCGAGCGGTAGAGCGCCGAGCGCTCCTCCAGGGAGTCGGGGATGGAGGAGTCCGCCGTGCCCAGGGCACGCAGGAACGCGCCGAGGACCGTCTCAGGCTCCGCCGCCCGCTGGCCCGCACCCTGCAGGTCGACGTACAGCTGCCCGTCGGGGAACGCCGCGCGCGCCTGGTGGGCCACGTGCACGGCGAGGGTCGTCTTGCCCACGCCGCCGATGCCCGCGAGCGCCGAGACGGCCATGACCTGGCCCTCGCCCTCGGCGGAGGACGCGGAGGCCAGGACGTCGCTCAGTTCCTGGACGAAGGAGGCGCGGCCCGTGAAGTCCGTGACGGTGGCGGGGAGCTGGGCGGGACGGACCGGTGCCGGGGTGGGCTCGGCCGCCGGGGCCGAAGGTTCCGCGAGGCCCGGGTCGGCCTGGAGGATCCGCTGCTGGAGCTCCTTCAGGCCCGGGCGCGGGTCCACGCCGAGCTCGTCGGCGAGGAGGCGGCGCGTGTCGGCGTACACGGCGAGCGCCTCGGCCTGCCGCCCGCTGCGGTACAGGGCGAGCATCAGCAGTTCGCGCAGCCGCTCGCGCAGGGGGTGCGCCGCGGTCAGGGCGGTGAGTTCGGAGACCGCCTCCGCGTGGCAGCCCTGCTCCAGGTCCATGTCGAGCCGGGATTCGAGGAGTTGGAGCCGCCACTCCTCCAGGCGCGCCCGCTGTGTCTCCGCGTACGGACCGGGCACGCTCGCCAGCGGCTCCCCGTCCCACAGGCCCAGCGCCCGGTTCAGCAGGTCGCGGGCGGAGCACAGGTCTCCGGAGTGCTTGGCCTTCTCGGCGTCGGCGGCGAGTTCCTGGGCCTCGGCGAGGTCGAGGGAGCTGTCGCTCCCGGCCAGCCGGATCGCGTAGCCGCCGGACTCACTGATCAGGACGCCGGGGTCCAGGGCCTTGCGCAGCCGGGAGGCGTACGTCCGTACGGCGGCCAGCGCCTGGGGCGGGGACTCCTCGCCCCACAGGGCGTCGATCAGCTCGCCGGACGTGGCCGTCCGGCCCTCCCGCAGCAGCAGCGCGGCCAGCAGGGCGCGTTGCTGCGGGGACCCCGTGGGCAAGGAATCCTCGCCGCGCCAGGCGCGCACCGGGCCGAGCACGCTGAAGCGCAACGCCGCCGATTCCCCGGCACGTCGCTGCTCCGGCACTCGCGGTACACCGTCCATCGCCGTCCCCCTGCCGAACCGTCAGTACTACGAGGCCAGTTTGCCTTGTTCATGGCGGATGCGTCAGCCGTGCGAGACAGCGATCACAGGCCCGCACACCGTACAGGCACGGGGGATCACAGGGCTCTCACAACCTCTGCGCACATCTCCGCACAGAGCCGCCCATTCCGGAGGCGTACAGCAGCCGGCGGAGCCGTACCAGATAGCTGACGGGTCGTCAGATCGGCGCTACCGTGAGCCGTATGGAGACCACGAGGACCACTGAGGCCGCCCAGGCGTCCACGACCCCGTTCCCGAAGATCATCTCCGTGGACGACCACACCGTGGAGCCACCCGGCGTCTGGCGCGACCGCCTCCCCGCGAAGTACCAGGACACCGGACCCCGCATAGTCCGCGCGCCGCTGAAGGAGATGACCTTCCTCGGCGGCAGGTTCGCCCCGGTGATGGGCGGCCCCGGCGACGACGGACCCGTCGGCGACTGGTGGGTCTACGAGGACCTGCACCGGCCCCTCACCCGTCTCGACACCGCCGTCGGCTACGACAGGGACGAGATACGGCTGGAGATCATCACGTACGAGCAGATGCGACCCGGCTCGTACGACGTCCCCCAGCGCCTCGCCGACATGGACGTCAACCACGTCCAGTCCGCCCTGTGCTTCCCCACCTTCCCGCGCTTCTGCGGCCAGACCTTCACCGAGGCCAAGGACCGTGAGCTGGGCCTGCTCGGAGTGAAGGCCTACAACGACTGGATGGTGGAGGAGTGGTGCGGCCCGGCGGCGCACGGCCGGCTCGTCCCGCTCACCCTCGTACCCCTCTGGGACCCGGAACTCGCCGCCGCGGAAGTACGCCGCAACGCCGCCCGTGGCGTCCGCGCGGTCGCCTTCTCCGAGATCCCGCCCCACCTCGGGCTGCCCTCCGTCCACACCGACGACTGGGACCCCTTCCTCGCCGCCTGCGACGAGACCGGCACGGTCGTCGCCATGCACATCGGCTCCAGCAGCAAAATGCCGTCGACCTCGGCCGACGCGCCGCCCGCCGTCGGCTCCACCATCACCTTCGCCAACTGCTGCTTCTCGATGGTCGACTGGCTGATGAGCGGCAAGTTCGAACGCTTCCCGAACCTCAAGGTCATGTACGCGGAAGGCCAGATCGGCTGGATCCCTTACATCCTGGAGCGCGCCGACGTGGTCTGGGAGGAGAACCGCGGCTGGGGCGGCGTCGCCGACAAGGTCCACCGCCCGCCGTCCGAACTCTTCGCCGAGCACGTCTACGGCTGCTTCTTCGACGACGCGTTCGGCCTGCGGAACCTCGACGCCATCGGGGTCCCGAACGTCCTCTACGAGACCGACTACCCCCACTCCGACTCCACCTGGCCCAAGTCCCGCGAGGTCGGCGAGGCCCAGATGGGGCATCTGGACGCGGACGTGGTGGAACGGATCGTCCGGGGCAACGCCATCGAGCTGCTGGGGCTGACGGAGGACGGGCTCTGGGCCGGGCCGGGAGGTCCCCGTTGAACCAGTCCCCGTCGAACCAGTCCCCGTCGAACGAGTCGGCGTCGAGGCAGTCCCCGTCGGACCCCGCACCCCTGCTCTACGGGATGCAGCTCCCGATCCAGTCCCAGAGCACGATCTACGCCGAACCCTGGGAGGCGGCGGCCGGTCCCGGCGAGCTCGTCGCCGTCGCCCGCGCCGCCGACCGTGCCGGTTTCGCGTACGTGGCGAGCTGCGACCACGTGGCCGTCCCGCGCCGTCTCGCGGACGCCATGAGCACGATCTGGTACGACCCCGTCGCCACCCTCGCCTACCTCGCGGGCGTGACCGAGCGCGTACGGCTGCTCAGTCATGTCGCGGTCGTCGGGCTGCGGCATCCGCTGGTCACGGCCAAGCAGTACGCGACCCTCGACCACCTCTCCGGCGGGCGGCTGATTCTCGGCGTCGGCGCCGGGCATGTGGAGGAGGAGTTCGAGGCGGTGGGCGCCGACTTCGCGCGGCGGGGGGCGGTGCTCGACGAGTCCATCGACGCGCTGCGCGCCGCCCTGGGGGCGGACGAGTTCCCCGTGCACCACGGGAAGCTGTACGACTTCGAAGGGCTCGGGCAGCGGCCCAGGCCCGCGCAGGAGCGCGTGCCCATCTGGGTCGGCGGCTCCTCGCCCGCCGCCGTGCGCCGGGCCGCGCTGCGGGGTGACGGCTGGCTGCCGCAGGGGGATCCGCGCGAGCGGCTGCCGGAGCAGATCGCCCGCCTGTACCGGATCAGGGAGGAGGCGGGGATCTCCGCGCCTCTCGTCGTCGGGGCCATCACCGAGCCCCTGTACATCGGCACGCCCGGCTGGCAGGTCGGGCGGCGCACCGTGAGCGGGGCCCCGGAGGCGGTCGCCGAGTCGTTGCGGGCGTACCGGGCGATGGGGGTGCACCAGATCCAGGTGCGGTTCCGGGCGCGGGGGCTGAGTGAGCTCGTCGACCAGATCGCGGCGTTCGGCGCCGACGTCGCGCCGCACCTCAACCAGAGCGCGCCGCACCTCAACTAGGGAGTCAGGGTATGGGCAAGCTGGACGGACGCGTCGTCATCGTCACCGGGGCGGCGCGCGGGCAGGGCGAGCAGGAGGCGCGGCTGTTCGCCGCGGAGGGCGCCAGGGTCGTCGTCGCGGACGTGCTCGACGACCGGGGCGAGGACGTGGCCAAGGAGCTGGACGCGCTCTACGTCCACCTCGACGTCGGCCGGGAGGACGACTGGGCGGCCGCCGTCGCCGCCGTGAAGGGCGCGTACGGGCGGATCGACGGGCTGGTCAACAACGCGGGCATCCTGCGCTTCAACGCCCTCGTGGACACCCCGTTGGACGAGTTCCTCCAGGTCGTGCAGGTCAACCAGGTCGGCTGCTTCCTCGGGATCAAGACGGTGGCGGGGGAGATCGCCGCGGCCGGCGGGGGCACGATCGTCAACACGGCCTCGTACACCGCGATGACCGGGATGGCGGCCGTGGGCACGTACACGGCGACCAAGCACGCCATCCTCGGCCTCACCCGTGTCGCCGCCCTGGAGCTGGCGCACCAGCGGATACGGGTCAACGCCATCTGCCCGGGCGCCGTCGACACCCCCATGTCGAACCCGGCCCAGCTCGACCCGACGGCCGACCCCGAGGAGATGACCAGGGCCCTGGACGAGCTGTACAGCAAGCTCGTGCCGCTCGGGCGGGTGGGCAGGCCCGAGGAGGTCGCCCGGCTCGCCCTCTTCCTGACCTCCGAGGACTCCTCGTACATCACCGGGCAGCCGTTCGTGATCGACGGGGGGTGGCTGGCGGGGGTCAGCGTTCTCTGAGGCCCATCGCCAGCTGACGGTTCGTCAGCTATTGACGCTTCACGGGCTCGGTGCAACAGTCGGCGGCAAGTAGATCTGACGGAACGTCAGATACGAATGTGGGGACGGTGAACCTCCTTGGAATTCGGGCTCTTTGTACAGGGATACGTGGGCAAGCGCGCCGAGACCGACCCGCTCGCGGAGCACAAGGCGCTGATGGAGGAGACCGAGTACGTCATCCAGGCGGACAAGTCCGGCTTCAAGTACGCCTGGGCGTCCGAGCACCACTTCCTGGAGGAGTACTCGCACCTCTCGGCGAACGACGTCTACCTCGGCTATCTCGCCCACGCCACGGACCGCATCCACCTCGGCTCGGGCATCTTCAACCCGCTCGCCCAGGTCAACCACCCGGTGAAGGTCGCCGAGAAGGTCGCCATGCTCGACCACCTCAGCGAGAACCGCTTCGAGTTCGGCAGCGGACGGGGCGCGGGCAGCCACGAGATCCTCGGCTTCCTCCCCGGCATCACCGACATGAACTACACCAAGGAGATCTGGGAAGAGACCATCGCCGAGTTCCCGAAGATGTGGCTCCAGGACGAGTACGCCGGGTTCCAGGGCAAGCACTGGCAGCTCCCGCCCCGCAAGGTGCTCCCCAAGCCGTACGGGAAGGCGCACCCCGCCATGTGGTACGCCGCCGGGTCGCCGCCCTCGTACGCCATGGCCGCCCGCAAGGGCCTGGGCGTGCTCGGCTTCAGCGTGCAGAAGGTCTCCGACATGGAGTGGGTGCTCCAGCAGTACAAGACCGCCATCGTGGACGCCGAGCCCGTCGGGGCCTTCGTCAACGACAACGTGATGGTGACGACCACCGCCATCTGCGCCCCGACGCACGAGGAGGCGATACGGATCGCGGTCGCCGGCGAACTGCACTACCTGCCCTCCCTCGTCTTCCGCTACCACGACACCTTCCCGCGCCCCGAGGGCTTCCCCGTCTGGCCGGAGACGCTCCCCGAGTACAACGCCGAGTTCGTCGAACTCCTCATCGAGGAGGAGCTGTTGATCTGCGGCGACCCGGACGAGGTGCTCACCCAGTGCAAGCGCTGGGAGCAGGCGGGCGCCGACCAGCTCTCCTTCGGGCTGCCGGTCGGGGTCCCGAAGGAGGAGACCCTGCAGACGATCCGGCTGATCGGCGAGCACGTGATTCCGAAGATCGACACGGATCCGGTGCACCGGACGACCCGTTTCCGGCAAGCGGTCTGAGGAGGGTGCGGCCATGCTCGACCACGTCATCAAGGGCGCGACCGTCGTGGACGGCACGGGCGCGCCCGGCTACACCGCGGACGTCGCCATCCGCGACGGCCGTATCGCCGCGATCGGCACGGTCACGGAGGCGTCCCGCACAAGCGAGGACGCCTCCGGTCTCGTCCTCGCCCCCGGATTCGTCGACCCGCACACGCACTACGACGCCCAGCTCTTCTGGGACCCCTACGCCACCCCGTCCCTGAACCACGGGGTGACGACGGTCGCGGGCGGCAACTGCGGCTTCACCCTCGCCCCGCTGAACCCGGCGCGGCCCGAGGACGCCGACTACACGCGCCGCATGATGTCCAAGGTCGAGGGGATGTCGTTGGTCGCCCTGGAGGAGGGGGCGCCCTGGAACTGGCACAGCTTCGGCGACTACCTCGACGCCCTGGAGGGGCGGATCGCCGTCAACGCGGGCTTCATGGTGGGGCACTGCGCGCTGCGGCGGTACGTCATGGGCGCGGACGCGGTGGGCGGGCAGCCGACCGGGGAACAGCTGGAGCAGATGCTCGCCCTCTTCCACGAGGCGATGGAGGCGGGAGCCTGGGGCCTGTCGACCACCCAGTCCTCCACCCATTCCGACGGCGACGGGAAACCGGTCGCCTCCCGGCACGCGAAGCCCGCGGAGTTGCTGGCTTTGAGCAGGGCCGTCCGCGAGCACGAGGGCACCCAGATCGAGGCGATCGTCGCCGGCTGCCTCGACCAGTTCAGCGACGACGAGATCGACCTCTTCGTCGAGATGAGCGCCGCGGCGGGCCGCCCGCTCAACTGGAACGTGCTGACCGTCGACGCCGCCGTCCCCGAGCGCGTACCGAGGCAACTGGTCGCGAGCGAACGGGCACGGAAGGCGGGCGGCCGGGTGGTGGCCCTCACCATGCCGATCCTCACCCCCATGAACATGTCCCTGGGCACGTTCTGCGCGCTGAACCTGATCCCCGGGTGGGGCCCGATCCTTGCCCTGCCCGTCCCGGAGCGCATCGCACGGCTGCGGGACCCGTCCGTGCGGGCCGAGATGCTGGCCCGGGCGAACAGCAAGGAGGCGGGCGTCTTCCGCCGCCTCGCCGACTTCGGCCGGTACGTCATCGGGGACACCTACAGCCCGGCGAACGACGGCCTCACCGGGCAGGTCGTGAAGGACATCGCGGCCCGGCGCCACCAGGAACCCTTCGAGTGCCTGGTCGAGATCTGCGCGCACGACGACCTGCGGACGGTGCTGTGGCCCATGCCCACCGACAACGACACCGACTCCTGGACGCTGCGCGCCGAGACCTGGCAGCACCCGGACGTCATGCTCGGCGGCTCGGACGCGGGGGCCCATCTGGACCGCATGTGCGGGGCCCCGTACACGACCCGGTTCCTCGGGGACTGTCTGCGCGGGCGGAAGCTGACCACGCTGGAGGCGGCCGTGAAGATGCTCACGGACGACCCGGCGCGGCTCTTCGGACTGAGGGAACGCGGGCGGATCGCGGAGGGCTTCCATGCGGACCTCGTGCTGTTCGACCCGGAGCGCATCGACGCCGGCAAGGCCACCCTGGTGCACGACCTGCCGGGAGACAGCCCGCGACTCGACTCCAAGGCGATCGGCATCACGGCGGTCTGGGTCAACGGGGTCGAGTCGATCCGGGGGGACGTGGTGACGGGCGCCGTCCCCGGGAAGGTGCTCCGTTCGGGGCGGGACACGCAGACGGTGAGCACGCGGTGACCGATGTGCGGGGGGCGGGCGACGAGCAGCGGCTGTTCATCGGAGGCTCCTGGGTGGAGCCCGACGACGGGCACTACGAGGTGATCGACCCGGCGACGGAGGGTGTCGTCGGGCTGGCGCCGGAGGCCTCGCGGAAGCAGGTGCACGCGGCCGCCGCCGCGGCCCGGGAGGCCTTCGGCCCGTGGTCACGGACGCCCCCCGAGGAGCGCGCGGCGCTCCTCGGCCGGGCGGCGGACATCATCCGGCGCAACTTCCTCCCCTACGCCGATCTCGCCCAGGCCGAGAGCGGTGCCACGATCGGGACCGCGCGGGGGATGCAGGTGGGGGTGGGCGCGGCCCGTTTCCGGCGCTACGCGCGCGTGGAGCCCGTCGAGCAGCCGCTGCCGCCGCAGATCAACGAGGCCGGGCCGTTCGGGAAGGCGGCGGTGATGGGTGCCCTTGCCGTCCGCCAGCCGGTCGGCGTGGTCACCTGTGTCACTTCCTACAACAACCCCTGGGCCAACCCGGCCGGGAAGATCGCCCCGGCCCTGGCCATGGGCAACACGGTGGTCGTGAAGCCCGCCCCGCAGGATCCGCTCTCCGTGTTCCGGATGGCTGAGGCCCTGGAGGCGGCGGGTGTACCGGCGGGTGTCGTGAACGTGGTGAGCGGTTCGCGCGCGGAGGTCGGCGAGGCGGCCGTGGACTGCGAGGACGTGGACATGGTCAGCTTCACCGGCTCGACGGCGGTGGGGCAGCGCATCGCCGAGGTGTGCGGGCGAGGGATGAAACGCCAGCTGATGGAGCTGGGCGGGAAGGGCGCGGCGGTCGTCTTCGACGACGCGGACGTCGGGTCGGCGGTGCTCGGCATCGGCACGACGTTCTCCTTCTACAGCGGCCAGATCTGCACGGCGCCGACAAGGGTGATCGCACAGCGGGGTGTCCACGACCGCCTGGTCGAGCAACTGGCGGCGTACGCCGGGCGGTTGTCGGTCGGGGATCCGCGGGAGCCCGGGACGGTCGTCGGGCCGGTCATCTCGGCGGCTCACCGGGACCGGGTCGAGGCCTACGTCGAACTCGGCCGCAAGGAGGGCGCGCGGATCGTCACGGGCGGCACGCGCCCCCCGTACGACCGCGGCTTCTACGTCGCCCCGACCCTCCTCGCGGACTGCACCCCCGACATGCGGGTGGTCCGCGAGGAGATCTTCGGGCCCGTCGTCGTGGTCGTGCCCTTCGACGAGGAGGAGGAAGGCATCGCCCTCGCCAACGACAGCGACTACGGGCTGATCGACTACGTCTGGTCGGGCGACGTCGCCCGCGCCTTCCGCGTCGCCCGCGCGCTGCGTGCGGGCGGGGTGGGCGTCAACACCGTCGGCCGCAACATGGAGGCACCGTTCGGCGGCTTCAAGAAGAGCGGGGTGGGGCGGGACGTGGGGTCGTACGCACTGCACGCGTACAGCGAGGTGCAGGCGATCGTGTGGCCGTCGGGGAACTAGGGCCTGTCCGGCATGATCGGCCGGACAGGGCCTAGGCCTGTCCGGACCGGCAGGGTGCGTCATCCGAGCGGGGTGCCGAACCCGTCCGGCATGGTGCCGGGGCTCGCGGCGTCACGCGGCGGATGCTGATGACTCCCACCCTGCAGGAGAGGCCCATGAACCACCCCAGCCCTCAAGTGACCCGAAGGCCGGCATCCACCGGAGCGGGAGGTGACAGCGCCGGCCAGGCCGGGGTCATCGGCATCGGACTCGCCGCTGTGCTGACGTTCGCGCTCGCGCAGGGTTCCTGGCAGTGGTTCTCCACGTACATCGGGGTGACGCTTCTCGCCGTGATCTTCGCCTTCCAGCGGCGGTCGGCATGGACGCCCGGCATCCGGTCGGCATACATGCGCGGCCTGGTCGCGTATTCGCTGGTCGTCGGCCTGTGCGTAGCGATCGCACTGGCGCCCATGATGCAGCGCTGGGCCTGGCTGTTTCCGATGTCGGGCACGCGTAGCGGGTGTGAGGGGAGAGGCAGGTACGAGGCCATCAAGTCGGAGGCCGCGCTGGCGAACCTGGCTGATCGCGACGGCGCCGCCCTGGCGTACGCACAGCAGGCCCAGAGCGATGAGGCCGTCGCCGACTGCCTGGCGGCCACGACGACCCTGTGGCTGCCCCTGTACGGAGCCGGGGCGGCCGTACTGGTAGGCGCGGGTGCGTGGGCCCGCGACTGGGCTCGGGCGAGGAAGGGGCCTTGGCCGGAGTCCTCCTCGCCGGGGCCGGTGAACGCCGGAACGCGGCAGGACTGACGGGCCCGGCAGGCCCGGGTCCACAGGTCGAACACGGCCCGGAGACCGATCTCGACGGCCTCCATGACCCGTTCGTCGACGGGGCCCAGCTCTTCGGTGAAGTGAGGGGCTGACAGGGTGCGGAACTCGCCGAGCACGACGGTGCCCGAGGAGGGGGCGTCGACCGGGATGTCGACATCACCAGGGCGTGCGCGGGACTTCCGGCGAACGACAGCTCGTAGACGTGGCCGTGCTTCACCTGGCCGCGACCCGCGCCCAGCGATCCAGGGTGGCGTCCTCGCTCTCGGCGGGTTCCGAGGCTGTGGTCACGATTCCGGCCTCGGCCCGCATCCGCGCGGACTTCTCCCATTCCTCGGCGAAGTTCTGCCGCCGCAGGATCCGGGCGGTGTACGAGGAGGCGTTCCCCTTGGCCTTCACGAATGCGTCCATATTCTCGGGCGGGTTCATGGTGTTGAGTGTGGCGGCTGTAGGAACACCGGCCCCGGTGCGGCGGGTGAGCGAGCGTCGGCTCAGGCCTCGTCCCTGAGGCGGGTGCGCTGGATCTGGCGGGCCAGGGTGCGGCGTGCGGAGGGGGATTCGGTGGGGGTGGCCGTCGAGGGGGCCGGGGTGTCGAGGGCGCGGCTGATCTCGTCGTAGGCGTGCCGGTGGCCGTCGGGCAGAGTGGTCCGGTGCAGCCGCAGGTCCTCCTCGACCAGGCGCCGGAGTTCGTCGACGCTCTGGGGTGTGAAGTGCTTCTTTCCCCGGGCGACGGCGTCGAGGTGGCGGGTGCAGTGGGCGGTGTCGTGGAGGGTCTCGGAGATCTCCTCGGCGAGGCCCCAGAGGCGTCCCTGGAGCCAGGGGGTGTCGTGCTGGTCGAGGGAGAGGCGCGGCGGGGGTGATGGATCGTCCCCCTTGTGCTTGGTGACCTGCTTGGACACGGCGGGCTGACTCATGCCGGTGAGGCGGGCGATCCTGTCCTGGGTCCAGCCGAGACCGGCGAAGAGTTTGATCATCTCGGCGCGCAGCCGGCGCATCTCCTCGCCCGCGCGGATGACGTCGTTCATGTCGGCGAACATCCGCTCGGCCTGCGCCTCGGTCAGGGGCCCGGCCAGTGGCTCGGTCATGGGCTCGGGGGTTCGACGCGTGTCCTCTTCGGCTGCCATAGCTCGGTTATATACCGAGGTCGAGTGTCTCAGTCGAGCCATAACCCGGTTGTATAACCGGGTTATGGCTGTCAGGATCCGTGTCATGCCCACCTTCACCGCACCTGACGGAACCCGCCTCGCCTACCGCCTGATGGGAGGTGGGAACGGGGACGGCGGCGGCGATCCGGTCCTCTGCGTCCCCGGCGGCCCCACGGACTCCCGCTACCTCGGTGACCTCGGAGGCCTCTCCGCCCACCGCCGGCTGGCCGTCCTGGACCTGCGCGGTACCGGCCGGTCCGCGCTCCCGCACGACACCGCCGGCTACCGCTGCGACCGCCTGGTCGACGACGTCGAGGCGTTGCGCGCGCACCTCGGGCCGGCCCGGCTCGACCTGCTCGGCCACTCCGCCGGAGCGAACGTCGTGACGCAGTACGCGGCCCGGTACCCGGAGCGCGTCGGCAGGCTCGCCCTGATCGGTCCCGGCACCAGGGCCGTCGGCATCGAGGTCACGGGGGAGACGCGGCGCGCACTCGCGCGGCTCAGAGAGGACGAGCCCTGGTTCCCGGCGGCGTTCGGGGCCCTGGAGGCGATCGGCGCCGGAACGGGCGGCGACTGGGAGGCCATCGCCCCCTTCTTCTGGGGCCGTTGGGACGCCGCGGCACGCCGGCACCATGCGGCGGCCCGGCCGCGCAACGCGGAAGCCGTGGCCCTCTTCGCGGCCGAGGGCGCCTTCGACCCGCCCGCCACCCGTGCCGCGCTCGCCGCCTGCCGGGCCCCCGCCCTGCTGCTCACCGGGGAGTTCGACCTGAACAGCCCGCCCGGGGCGACGGCCGAGTTCGCGGGGCTGTTCCCCGACGCGCGACTCGTCGTGCAGCCGGGGGCCGGTCATTACCCCTGGCTCGACGACGCCGGGCGGTTCGTGGCGACCGTAGCGGCGTTTCTGGGCTGAGCGCGACTGACGGTAGCGTCGCTATCGAAATGGTGTTAGCGTTGCTCTCATCGGGTGGTGAACGCCGCTACCCCGCCACATCGAGGAGCATCGTCATGACCGAGCACTCCAGCACGTCGGGAACGTCCCGCCGAGTGGCCGTCGTCACGGGCGGATCCCGCGGAATCGGCCGGGAGACCGCCGAGCGCCTCGCGGCCGACGGTTACGCCGTCGTCGTGAACTACGCGGGCAACGAGGCCGAGGCCGACAAGACCGTCGCCGCGATCACCGAGGCGGGCGGAGAAGCGATCGCTGTCCGCGCCGACGTGGCCGACGAGACCGAGGTGGCCGCCCTCTTCGACGCCGCCGAATCCGCCTTCGGCGGGGTGGACGTCGTCGTCCACGCGGCCGGTGTCATGGTTCTCGCGCCCCTGGTCGACCTCGACCTCGACGCGCTGGACCGCATGCACCGCACCAACGTCCGCGGCACGTTCGTCGTCGACCAGCAGGCGGCACGACGGCTGCGCGCGGGCGGCGCGCTCATCAACTTCTCCAGCTCGGTGCTGGCGCTCGCGATCCCCGGGTACAGCGCGTACGCCGCCACCAAGGGTGCCGTCGAGGCCATGACCCTGATCGTCGCGCGTGAGCTGCGCGGCCGGGACGTCACCGTCAACGCCGTGGCCCCCGGCCCGACCGCCACCGCCCTCTTCCTGGACGGCAAGGACGAGGAGACCATCGCGCGGATGGCGGCCCAGCCGCCGCTGGAGCGCCTCGGCACCCCCCGGGACATCGCCGACGTGGTGTCCTTCCTCGCCGGTCCCGCCGGCCGCTGGGTCAACGGCCAGGTGCTGCGGGCCAACGGCGGCATCGCGTAACTCGCCACGATTCGACTCGCCACGATTCAGCTTGCCACGAGTCAAAAGGAGTTCAGTCATGGATTCGGTCATGGACGCTGTTTCGCGCAAGACGATCGTCATCACGGGGGCCGGATCCGGCTTCGGCGCGCTGTCCGCCCGTGCCCTCGCCCGCGCCGGGCACACGGTGTACGCCGCGATGCGGGACACCGGCGGGCGCAACGCGGCCCGGGTCGCGGAGGCCGAGGCGTACGCCGCCGAGCACGCGGTGGACCTCCGTACGGTCGAACTCGACGTCCTCTCCCAGGAGTCGGCGGACGCGGCGATCGCCACGGTGCTGGCGGGGGCCGGCCGGCTGGACGTCCTCGTCCACAACGCCGGGCACATGGTGACCGGCCCGACGGAGGCCTTCACGCCCGCCGAACTGGCCGCGGTCCACGACACGAACGTGCTGGGCACCCAGCGGGTCAACCGGGCCGCGCTGCCGCACCTGCGGGCCCAGGGCCACGGCCTGCTGCTGTGGGTCGGCTCCACCTCCACGCGCGGCGGCACCCCGCCGTACCTGGCGCCGTACTTCGCCGCCAAGGCCGCGATGGACGCGCTCGCCGTGTCGTACGCCGCCGAGCTGGCCCGCTTCGGCATCGAGACGACGATCGTGGTGCCGGGCGCGTTCACCTCGGGCACGAACCACTTCGCGAGCGGCGGCCACCCCTCCGAACAGACCGTGCTGCCCGCCTACGAGGAGCACTACGCGGGCCTGATGGACCAGGTCGCGGGACGCCTGGCGGCCCTCACGCCGCCCGACGCGGACGTGTCGCTCGTCGCCGACGCCATCGTCGACGTGGTGGGCGCCCCGTACGGGAAGCGTCCCTTCCGGGTGCATGTGGACCCGGCGGACGACGGTTCGCAGGAGGTCAGCGTGGTCGCGGACCGTGTCCGCGCAGAGTTCCTGACCCGGATCGGCCTGGCGGACCTGTTGTCTCCCGTAGCGCAGAAGGGGACGACGTGACCTCGGACGACTCGGATAACGTCGCTACCGTGAGTACGTCCGTGAGCAGTACGAAAGAGCGCATCCTCGAAGTGGCGGCCGAACTGGTGGCGAACTCCCCCGACGGGGACGTCTCCACCCGGGCGGTCTGCGAGGCGGCAGGGGTCGGCGCCCCGGCCCTCTACCGCCACTTCGGAGACAAGGAGGGCCTGCTGTCGGCGGTGGTCGACCACGGGTACGAGAAGTACCTGGCGACCAAGCGCAGCCGCAGGCCCGGCACGGACCCCATACAGGACCTGCGCGACGGCTGGGACACCCACATCGAGTTCGCCCTGCGCAACCCGAACCTGTACCGCCTCATGAACTCCCCGGCGATGCGCACACCGCCGGCCGCCGCCCTGGAGTCCCACCGCATCCTCACCGCGGACCTCCGGCGCGCGGCCGAACAGGGCAAGCTGCGCCTGGCCCCCGAACTCGCCGCCCAGATGATCATGTCCGCCAACGTCGGCGTCTCCCTGATGCTGGTCTCCCGCCCGACGACCTTCACGGACGAGACGCTCTCCCGGCGGATACGGGACGCGGTGCACGCGGTGGTCTTCACCCCGGAGGCGACGGGGCCGGAGACCGCGTCCGCGGGCGACGAGGAAGCGCAGGCGGAGGACGTACTCCCCGCCACCGCCACCCACCTCGCCGCCCTCCTCCGCCAGACCCCGAGGCCGGACTTCACCCCGGGCGAGTCCGTCCTCCTGGGCGAGTGGCTGGACCGCCTCTCCAACACGACACCGGAGTAGCCGTACTCAGGTCACGGCCTCACGGTGACCTGAGTACGACATCGGATGCCGACCGGTCGACACCCTCGCCGGGATCCTCCTCCCCCGAGGTGGAGCGAAGGCGGGCGGAATCGGCCTGGGCGTACTGACGGTCCTCATGGTGACGCTACTGGCCCTCGGCCAGTGAGCCGCTCGCTGGAAGGTGGTCCTCCGCCCACACGAGCAAGGCGGCCAGTGGGATGAGGAAGGCGTTGCCGTGCGGAGAGAGTGCGTAATGGGTTCGCGGGGACGGGCCGGGCTGGACGTTTCGGGCGACGAGGCCGACCGCGGTCAGTTCCTGGAGGCGCTGGGCGAGCATGCGGTCGCTGATACCGGGTACGAGCTCGCGAACCTGCGCGAAGTGGGCCGGGCCTTTGGCCAGGGCCGCGAGGATCAGGCCGTTCCAGCGTCTGCCCAGCAGGGCGAAGGCCCGAGTGGCGGCCGGAGGGGGCCCGGCCGGCTGCGGGCGCTGTGAGGTGGTCATGGTGTGTGTCCGTTCCGGTACGGCGCGAGGCATCGCGGTTCAACGCCTCGCGCCGTATGTCGTACGCGTGGCTGTGGCGGGAGTCGGCCCGTGTGCCGTCCGGGCCGCGCCTCCCAGGTGGCGGTGCGGCCCGCGTGGGAGGGCTCGCCCCCTTCGCGAGGTCGGCTCATGCGGGACGGCCGCGATCACCGTCCCGTATGAAGCGTTCGGCATCAGCCGTCATCGTCGTCGCGACGTGCGTGAGCGTGTGCGTGCGCGTGACGCCGGTCCGGCGAAGCGGCGCCGGACGCCGGCAAGGACGAGAGCGACGCTCCCGAAGCCGTCGCACCGGTCTTCGCGCCGGGTGCCTGCCTGGTGATCCGTCGGCCGAACATGACTGCCGTGAACCCGCAGACGGTCCACAGGGCGAGGACGGCAAGGTGGCCGGAGCCGCCGTTGCCGTCGAAGTACGCGGTGTCGCGAAGCAAACTGGCTCCGGCGCCGGGGGGCAGCCACTGGCCGACGTCGTCCACTCCCTTGGGAAGCATGTCCGGAGCGGAGCCGGCGCCGGAGAAGGGGTTCCCGACGAAGACCATGAGCGCGGCGCTGAGCCCGAGGCCCGCCTGCCCGAGGAGTCGGACCAGCCCGGCGGCGGTGGCGCTGATGGAGATCAGGACGAGCGACAGGACCGCCCACGTGGCCACGTGATCGTGGGGCAGCGCCCCGAGGAAACCCTGGGCCACGAGGTAGGCGCCGAGCCCCGCGGCGCCGCATGCGACGAGAAGTGTCAGCAATCGGTGCCATGGGCGTCGCAGGCCGCGAGCCGTCGAGACGAACGCCCCGATCAGGATGGCGCAGATCGTGAGCGGGAAGACCGCCGAGCTGAACACCACTCCCCTGGGGTCCTCCGCGGCGATGGGCACCACGTCGAGCGCCCTCACGTGGATCTTGGCCGAGGACTGAGGACCGGCGGCCCCCTGCTGGGCGGCCCGATCGGCCAGCTGCTGTCCGACCTCACCCAGAAGCTGGGCCACGGAGGTGCTGGCAGCAGGGGCCGTCAGCACGGTGATGTCGTGGGCTGAGATGGCGAGGGCGCCGTAGACGTCCCGGTTCTCGATCGCCGACCGCGCGGCCTGCTGGTCGGGATAGAGGTGGAAGTCGAACGCGCCGGGCTTCTCATGGACCAGTCCCTCCACCGCGTGCTGGCTGGCCGCTCCGGTGCCCACGATTCCGACCGGGACATCGCGTGGCGCGGTCCGTCCCGCCGGCCAGGCGAACAACAGCACCACCAGGGAGATCACCAGGGGCAACACCAGGACGGCAACGGCCGCTTCCCGCCCTGCCGGGTTTCCTGACAACGGGCTCCTCACGGTCAGCCCCTCTCATAAAAAAAGAAATGATCGTTCTATTAATTCCCCAGTCTGGCCCGCTGTACGAGCAAACGTCAACACGAATGTTCGTTTTTCTTGATAGGGTGGCCCCATGCCCAAGGTCACCCAGCAGTACATGGACGCCCGCCGCGAGCAGATCCTGGACGCGGCGCGACGCTGTTTCCTCCGCGACGGTTTCCACTCCGCGTCCATGCAGGACCTGTTCACGGAGGCGGGGCTGTCCGCGGGAGCGGTGTACCGGCACTTCACCAGCAAGGACGAGATGATCCTCGCGATCGCCGAGGAGAACATGCGCGAGGTCCTCGACATCACGCTCGCCGTCGCCACGAACCGGCAGGGCCAGTCCATGGGGGCGGTCATGGCGGAACTTCTCGACGTGATTCGGGTCAAGTCCGCCGAGGGGAACCTGGCCGGGCTCGCGGTTCTGGTCTGGGGAGAGGCCATGCGCAACCGCTCGGTGGCTCACAAGCTCGACCAGCTCATGGGCCGTATGCGCGCCGACCTGGCCATCATGGTCCGTGACCACCAGGACCGCGGCGACTTGCCCACAAGTGTGACGGCCGAGGCGATCGCTTCGGCGATGCTCTCCGTCCTCCCGGGCTACATCCTCCAACTGTCCTTGCACGACCCGGCTGTTGTGGCCGAGGTGCCTGACGCGGTGCGGGCGTTGTGGCCGGAGCCGACCGGTGAGCGCTGAGCGGCCCCGCCGCTTCTCGCTCAGCAGCACCAGTCGGCCGACGGCCCCATCAGGAAGTCAAACCAGCCGACTCATGTCCCGAGGAAAATCGGGTTCGTGAACGCCGCCAACGCCCCCGGCACCGGTCCCGCCGCCGTCTCGTGGCGCAACTCCGCCCGTACGTAGGCCGCGTACTGCGCCGTCGTGTTCCACTCCACCGTCCCAAAGCCCGAGACCGGCAAGGGGGCGCTCGTGAAAAGAACACCCTGGTCGGTGACGAAGCGGACCGTGCAGCGGGGGGCGCCGGTGGCCTCCAGGCGGACGGTGACCGGAGTGTCGGGGGCGACCCGCAGGCGTTCGCCGATGCCCGCGTGCTCGCCCTTCGCACCGGCCGCCGAAAACGTCAGGGACACCGACTTCGACTCCGCCACGTAGGAGCGGCCCGCGCGCAGACCCTCCTGGATGGCCTCGCGGGTCAGGTCGTCTGCGAGGACGACCGTCTGCGGGCTGCCGACCGGATCGGGGTCGCGGTGGGCGTCGCTGTTGCCCATCGCCGGGAGCCAGGAGCGGTCGGGGGTGCCCGAACGTACGGCCGCCACCAGTGTGTTGTCCCAGTCCGCGAGGGTCACCTCGTCGTCGGGGGTGTACGGACCGTTCCACACCTCCACCGCGTCCGCCTCCCCGAAGCCGAACTTCCAGCCGCAGCCGACACAGGTGGCGTGCGGGTGGGCGGGGACGACGAGGCCGCCCGCGCGACGGATCTGACGGGCGAAACGGCCGAAACGGTTGTCGCGGGCCCGGTAGCGCCAGTCGACGAACGTGCCGGGGTCCGTGCCGAGGGCCACCACGTGACCGTTGCGGGTCGTGATCTCCTCGCCCAGCAGGATCAGCAGTTCGCCGTCGGGATGGGGGCCCGCCTGGTCCGCCCAGTGGGGGTGCGAGGAGTGCGTGTTGTGGTCCGAGGTGTTGATGAAGTCCAGGCCCGCGGCGCGCGCCAGCGCGGCGATCTCGGCGGGGGTGCGGCGGCCGTCCGAGTACCAGGAGTGGAGGTGGCAGTCACCCCGGTACCAGGCGCGGCCCCGGCCCTTCGCACGGGACGGCGGGTACGTCGGGACCGGGGTGGCGTCCTGCTCCCCGTACGTCAGCGTGATCGTGACCTCGTACGGCAGGCCCTGCGGCGCCACCGTGTAGGGGCCCAGCGCGATGTGCCAGGTGCCGGAGCGGATCCGGCCGGGGATGTAGCCCGGCGTCGCGTCGTCAGCGCGGACGAAGAACTCGGTGCGCGCGCCGCCCGACCAGCCGCGGAAGCCCTCGCCGCCCAGTGCCGTGCCGCGCTCGTCGAAGAGGCCGATGTCGAGCGCGTTGCCCGCGGTGCCGGCCGGGACGGACGGCTTCTCGTAGGTGTACGCGACGTGGATCTCCCGCACGCCGCGCGGGACCTCCACCGGGAGGTACACGAAGTCCGGCGAACCGGTGGGCAGGGTGCCGGACACCGTACGGGTCTCGGTACGGCCGGTCGCCTCGGAGCCGCTCGCGAAGGTCACGCTTCCCAACGTAAGCGCGGCTGCCGCCCCCGTCACGAACAGCGCGCGTCTGCCGATTCCGTCGAAGCTCTCGATGCCGTGGTCGTCCTCGCACATGCTGCTGCTCCCAGGGTGTCGTGAGAGTGACATGGGTGGTGCACGTTGGCACGTACAACCCTGGTAGTCGGCTGTGAACTGCGGGGCAAGGGAAGGAAATCGACAGCTTTCGGGGAGGCGGCGCGCCTGCCGGGGCCCGACCCGCGCGGGGTGCCAGTGGCAACCTGTAACGATCTGCCGCCCCGGAGGAATACGGCCACGCCCTGTAATGCCTGATCACCACGATCGTATGCTCGAAGGATGACGACCACCGCGACCTCCGGAACCGGCCCGACCGAGAACTCCATGCGTCGCGCCCTCAAACGCGCCCGTGACGGTGTCGCCCTCGACGTGACCGAGGCCGCGGTGCTGCTCCAGGCGCGCGGTGAGGCCCTCGACGACCTCGCCGCGTCCGCCGCCCGGGTGCGGGACGCGGGCCTGGAGGCGGCCGGCCGGCCCGGCGTCATCACGTACTCCAAGAGCGTCTTCATCCCGTTGACCCGGCTGTGCCGTGACAAGTGCCACTACTGCACCTTCGTCACCGTGCCGGGCAAGCTGCGCCGCGCCGGGCACGGGATGTTCATGTCGCCGGACGAGGTCCTCGACGTCGCCCGGCGCGGCGCGGAACTCGGTTGCAAGGAAGCCCTCATCACGCTCGGCGACAAGCCCGAGGACCGCTGGCCCGAGGCCCGGGAGTGGCTGGACGCGCACGG
Source organism: Streptomyces sp. NPDC058086 (assembly GCF_042885015.1). Classification (NCBI taxonomy): domain Bacteria; kingdom Bacillati; phylum Actinomycetota; class Actinomycetes; order Kitasatosporales; family Streptomycetaceae; genus Streptomyces; species Streptomyces sp. NPDC058086. The sequence continues at coordinate 111,912 of NZ_JBHVST010000025.1, forward strand.
GTACGACGACACGATCGCGTACGTCCGCGCCATCTCCATCCGGATCCTGGAGGAGACGGGACTGCTGCCTCACCTCAACCCGGGGGTGATGTCCTGGACCGACTTCCAGCGCCTCAAGCCCGTCGCGCCGAGCATGGGCATGATGCTGGAGACGACGGCGACGCGGCTGTGGAGCGAGCCCGGCGGCCCGCACTACGGCTCTCCGGACAAGGAGCCCGCCGTACGGCTGCGGGTCCTGGAGGACGCGGGGCGGTCGTCCGTTCCCTTCACCAGCGGGCTGCTGATCGGGATCGGGGAGACGTACGAGGAGCGCGCCGAGTCGCTGTTCGCGCTGCGGCGCGTGTCCCGGTCGTACCACGGCATCCAGGAACTGATCATCCAGAACTTCCGCGCCAAGCCGGACACGGCGATGCGCGGGATGCCGGACGCCGAACTGGACGAGCTGGTCGCCACGGTGGCCGTCGCCCGGCACATCATGGGACCGGCCGCCTGCCTCCAGGCCCCGCCGAACCTCGTCGACTCCGAGTACGGGCGGCTGATCGGCGCGGGGATCGACGACTGGGGCGGGGTCTCGCCGCTCACCATCGACCACGTCAACCCCGAGCGGCCCTGGCCGCAGATCGAGCAGCTGGCCGAGCAGTCGCGTGCCGTCGGCTTCGAACTGCGCGAGCGGCTGTGTGTGTACCCCGAGTTCGTGCAGCGCGGGGAGCCCTGGCTCGACCCGCGGCTGCTGCCGCACGTACGGGCGCTCGCGGACCCGGAGACGGGGCTCGCCCGCGAGGACGCCGTCGTCGAAGGGCATCCCTGGCAGGAGCCGGAGGAGGCCTTCACGGCGTCGGGGCGCACCGATCTGCACCACACCATCGACACCGAGGGGCGCACGGGCGACCGCCGGGACGACTTCGACCTCGTGTACGGCGACTGGGAGGCGCTGCGGGAGGCTGCGGCGCCCGGGATGCTGCCCTCCCGCATCGACACCGACGTACGGGCGGCCCTCGCGACCGCGGCCGACGACCCGACGAAGCTCACCGACGACGAGGCGCTCGCCCTGCTGCACGCGGACGGCCCGGCGCTCGACGCCCTCTGCCGGATCGCGGACGACGTGCGCAAGTCCGCCGTCGGCGACGACGTCACGTACATCGTCACCCGGAACATCAACTTCACCAACGTCTGCTACACCGGCTGCCGCTTCTGCGCCTTCGCCCAGCGCCGCACGGACGCCGACGCGTACACGCTGTCGCTGGAGCAGGTGGCCGACCGCGCCCAGCAGGCCTGGGACCTGGGGGCCGTGGAAGTCTGCATGCAGGGCGGTATCCACCCGGACCTGCCGGGTACGGCGTACTTCGACATCGCGAAGGCGGTGAAGGAGCGCGTCCCCGGCATGCACGTGCACGCCTTCTCCCCGATGGAGGTCGTCAACGGCGCGACGCGTACGGGGATGTCCATCCGTGAGTGGCTGACCGCCGCGAAGGAGGCGGGCCTCGACACCATTCCCGGCACGGCGGCGGAGATCCTCGACGACGAGGTCCGCTGGGTCCTGACGAAGGGCAAGCTGCCCACGGCGACCTGGATCGAGGTCGTCACGACCGCGCACGAACTCGGCATCCGCTCCTCGTCCACGATGATGTACGGGCATGTGGACCAGCCCCGCCACTGGCTCGGCCACTTCCGGACGCTCTCTCGTATCCAGCAGCAGACCGGCGGCTTCACCGAGTTCGTGACGCTCCCGTTCATCCACACCAACGCGCCGGTGTACCTGGCGGGCATCTCCCGTCCGGGCCCGACCACCCGTGACAACCGCGCCGTGATGGCCATGGCCCGCCTCCTGCTCCACCCGCACATCCCCAACATCCAGACCAGCTGGGTCAAGCTGGGCACCGAGGGCGCGGCGGAGATGCTCCGCTCCGGCGCCAACGACCTGGGCGGCACGCTGATGGAGGAGACCATCTCCCGTATGGCGGGCTCCTCGTACGGCTCGTACAAGTCCGTCAAGGACCTCATCGCCGTCGCGGAGGCGGCCGGGCGTCCGGCGAGGCCGCGGACGACCCTGTACGGGGAGGTCTCCGAGGAGCGGCAGCGAGCGGCGGAGGTGTCGGACGGGCACCTGCCGGAGCTGCTGCCGGTCCTGGAGTGACGGCCGAAGCGTGCGGTGGCCCCGGGCGCGTCGGAGTACGATGATCCGACCCTCGGTGGAGGGCACAGAAGCCTTGTAAGCCTGAGGAGTTGCGTGTCCGTGCCTGCCCGACGGCTTCCCTCCTGGATCTGGGTCACCGGTCTGACCGCCGCGGCGATCGTGGGCGTCACCGCCCTCGCCGCGCAGGCCGACCAAGGAGCGCACCCGACAGCCGCCCACGCCGCCGGGGCGAAGCCGTCCGCGTCGGCGAGCCCGCGGCCCTCCGCCTCGCCCAAGAAGGCCGAGCCGGCCGCCGTGCCCGACGGCTCGGGCACCGGACGGCGGATCGTCTACTCGCTCGCCCAGCGGCGGGTGTGGCTGGTCGACACCGGCGAGGCCGTCCGCCGCACCTTCGCGGTGTGGCCGGGCACGGTGAGCCCGGCGCCGGGCCGGTACGCGGTGTCGACCACCGTCCCCTCCACCACCGGAACGGACGGCACGAAGGTCGAGAACATCGTCTACTTCACCGTCGCTTCCGGCGTGAACATCGCGTTCTCCAACGCCCAGGACGGCTCCTCGCCGCAGCCCGCGGCGGGCGTGAAGACCGGCGGGATCCGTATGCACAGCGCGGACGGGGACGCGGTCTGGGCATTCGGCACCAAGGGTACGAAGGTCACCGTGACGAAGTAGCGGCCGGGGCGATGGAGGGGGCGGACGGATGGGGCGTGCGCGGCCGTCGATGCAGGAGCTGATCGCTCGGCGCAGACGGGCGGGATTCGTGGGGCGGAGTCACGAACGGGTTGTCTTCCGTCGGAATCTGGAGCTGCCGCCCGAGGACGAACGCCACCGCTTCCTCTTCCACGTGCACGGCAACGCGGGCGTCGGAAAGACCTTCCTGGTGAGGGAGTTCGAGCAGATCGCCCGGGAGCGCGGGGCCTTGACGGCGTACGTCGACGAGAGCGTCGACAGCGTGCCCGAGGCCATGGGTACGATCAGTCGCCAACTCGGCCTGCAAGGCCGGAGGTTAAAGGAACTGGATCGGCTGCTCGCCGTTCACCGGGAGCGGCGGCGCGAGGCCGAGGCGATCGCCGTGGTCGACGCCGAACCCGGTGAGCCCTCGGCGGCCGGTCTGGCGGTGGCACGCGCCGGACTGGTCGGACTCGGCATGGTGCCGGGCGTGGGCGCCTTCGCGGGCGCCCTGGACGCGGGCCAACTGGCCCAGGGCGCTGACAGGTTCCGGGCGAGCCTCAGTGCCCGCTTCCGCAGCCAGGAGGACGTGCAGCTGGTCCTGACACCCGAACGGGTGCTGACGCCGGTGCTGCTCGGCGAGTTGTCGGAGGCGGCGTCGACGGTGCCCTGGATCGTCCTGTTCTTCGATACCTACGAACGTACCGGGCCGTTCCTCGACGGCTGGCTGCACGAGGTGATCACCACCGACCGTTACGGCACTCTGTCTGCCGACGTCGTCATCGTCACCTCCGGCCAACGGCCCTTCGACACCGCCCGCTGGGGCGGCTTCGCGGACTTCATGACGGACGTGCCGCTCGGGCCGTTCACGGAGGCGGAGGCACGGGGTCTGCTCGCCGGCAAGGGGGTGGTGGCCGAGCCGGTTGTCGACGAGGTGCTGCGGCTCACGGGCGGGCTGCCGGTGCTGGTGTCGACCCTCGCGGAGACCCGGCCCGCCGATCCGGACGGCGTGGGAGACCCGAGTACGACGGCGGTGGAGCGGTTCCTGAAGTGGGAGCCGGACCCGGTGCGGCGCGGGGTCGCTCTGGCGTGTGCGCTTCCGCGGCGCCTGGACGCGGACGTGTTCCGGGCGGTGGTGGACGGTACGGACACCGAACTCGACGCCCTTTACGGCTGGTTGCGGGAACGACCGTTCGTCGACGAACGCGGTGACCGGATGCAGTACCACGACGTCGTACGGGCCCCGATGCTGCGCCTCCAGCGCAGGGGCTCGCCCAGGCGGTGGGCCGAACGGCACGAGCGGCTCGCGGCGGCCTTCGCCGGGTGGCGGGAGGAGACCGAGGCCAGGCTGGAGGACGGCTACGAGTGGGCCGACGAGGACTGGCGGGAGCTGCGGCTCGCGGAGTCGTACCACCTGCTGTGTGCCGCACCCCGCTCCGCGCTTCCCGCCGTCCTCACCGACGTCGTGGATGCCTGTGGTCAGGCGGACGACCTGGTGAGGCGCTGGATGCGGCTACTGGCCGACGCGGGACAGGACGCGGACGCCCAGGCCGTGCGGGCCTGCGGAAGCGACCTGACGCGGGCCCTCGACGAGGGAGGCAAGCCCGAGGTACTCCGGTTCCTGCTGGGGCGGGCACGGGGCGACGAGCCCTGGCGGGCGCGGGCGCGGGCGGAGCTGGCCGACTTTCTCGCGCGGGACGGTGCCTACGAGCGCGCACTGGAGGAGTACGGCCGCGCCCTCGCCCTGGACCCGTACCTGGTGCGGGCCCACCGAGGGCGGGCCCTGACCCGCGGCGGCCTGGGCGACCACGAGGGCGCACTCGCCGATGTCGAGCGCGTGGTGGAGCTGGAGCCGGACAACCCCAACAACGTCGTCCTGCGCGGCGAGTACCACCGCCTGCTGCGCCATGACGACGAGGCGGTCCGGGACCTGAGCGAAGGCATTCGGCGCGACCCTGCCAACGCCTTCGCCTGGGCGTCCCGAGGCGCCACCCACGAACGTGCCGGAGACCTCGACGCAGCCCTCGCCGACTTCGGCCGCGCGCTCGACCTCAAGCCGGACTACGCCTGGGCGCTGGGCCGACGGGCCCGGGTCTGGCGCGGACTCGCCGAGCACGACCGCCAGTTGGCCGACCTCGACCGGGCCCTCGGCCTCTGGCCCGACTGGGGCTGGGGCCACTGCGAACGCGGCGACGCCCTCCGAGTGGCCGGTCGCCTCGAGGAGGCCCTCGCCGACTACGACGAGGCCCTCACCATCGACCCCGAGTACGCCTCGGCCCACGCCAGCCGGGGCGCGGCGCTGGCCGACCTGGGCCGCCGTGCGGAGGCACTCGCCGCCCTGGACCGCGCGTTGGAGCTGCGCCCCTCCTACGAGTGGGCCGACGCCCTGCGCGCCCGCCTCAGCGGCGGACCGAACTGACGAACTCCGTCCAGGAGGCGCCGGTGAAGGCCAGTTGGGCGCGCTGCGTGTCCTTGGAGTCGCGGACGTGGACGGTGGCGGCGGGGGCTATGGCGATTTCGACGCACTCGGGGCCGTGGTTGCTGCCACCCCCGCCCCTCCCCGCCGCTCCACCACCACCGAGCCTCCACCGCCCGGCCCCCTTCCAGACCTGCGACGGCTGGGCGGTGTTCGTGGCGATCGAGCGACACCCGGAACGTGCCGCCCACGCCACGAGTGTGTCTACGTATGCAATGTGACCTGGTACGGCTGACCGTCGGCCTCCCCGGAGGACCGAGCGGATCCCGGCCCTCACCAAGGCCACATCGTCGAGGGAGCCTTCGCAACCTGACCGGGTGGGTTCACTTGACCCGCACTCCGTATTCCGATCGGGCCCCTGAACGGACCGTTCCCGGTCGATTACAGTGCTGAGCTGTCGGACGTACGGACTGTGCCTGGGGAGGTCTCGGTGAGTGCGACAGCCGGTGCCGTCTGGGGCCGTGCGGAGCAGCAGGACTTCCGTAGCCGGGTACGCGGGACCCTGCTGGGCGCGGCCGTCGGGGACGCCCTCGGGGCGCCGGTCGACGGGCTCACCCTGGAGGGGATCCGGGAGGCCCACGGCGCGGAGGGGCTGGTCGACCTCGCCTTCGGGCACGGCCGGCGCGGCGCCGTCACCCACCTGACCCAGCTGACCCTCTTCACCCTGGACGGTCTGATACGCGCCCAGGTACGCCGTGACACCGGCGCCTGGCATCCGCCCACCGACCTCCACCGGGCGTACCGGCGCTGGGCGGCCACCCAGAGCGACTGGGGCCCCGACGAGCGCCGCAAGGACGACGGCTGGCTGGCCCGCGAGGAGTGGCTGTACGCGCGCCGGGACCCGGCCCGCTCCTGCCTGATCGGCTTCGGCGACGACATCATGGGCACGCTGGACGCGCCCAAGAGCCCCGGCGAGCTCGGTCCCGAGGCCGCCGCACGCTCCGCGCCGTTCGGGCTGCTCGTCGGCTGGGAGCCGCAGCTCGTGATGCAGCTCGCCGTCGAGTGCGCCGCGCAGACGCACGGGCACCCCACGGCGTACCTCGCGGCGGGCGCGTACGCCGTCATCGTGCACGCGCTGGCCCGCGGCGAGAGCCTCGACGGGGCCGTGCAGCGGGCGCTCGCGATTCTCGCGGCGCGGCCGGGGCAGCAGCCCGTCGCGGACGCGCTCCAGCATGCGCTGGGGGCCGTGCGGCAGGGGATGCCGACGCCGGGGCGCGTCGAGGAACTCGCCGGGGACGGTACGGCGGAGGGGTTGCTCGCGGTCGCCGTGTACTGCGCGTTGGTGGGGGAGGACATCCGGCACGGCCTGTGCCTCGCGGTGAACCAGAGTGGGTCCTCTGGGGTGGCCGGCGCCCTCACCGGGGGGCTGCTCGGGGCCCTGCACGGCGAGACGGCCCTCCCGCCTGCCTGGCTGGCCGAGCTGGAGGGCCGTCCCACGATGCTGGCCCTGGCGGACGACTTCGCCATGGAGATGACCCAGGGCCCGGCCCTGCACGGCCCAGGCGGCTCCGCACCGGGCTGGCTGGCTCGTTACCCGCGGGCGTAAGCCTTCCCCGCGCCCTGAAGGGGCGCGGGGAACCGCGCGACCAGCCCCCACCGCCCCGCAGCCGAACGACGGCCCCGGTTGAAGCCCCCGGCGGCCGGCCGAGTAGTTCGTCTGCCGGCCGGCGGGGCGCTCAGACGCCCGCCGGGCTGGCGGTGCCGGGCCCCTCCGCGGGCGCCGCCCGGGGCGGGGGCGC